>JAAVHF010000023.1 GCA_014799845.1 Oscillibacter sp.
CACGTCAAACCCATACTGACCGGGCGCAGGCACAGCGGCCAGCATTTCGTTAATCAGCGTCTCCGCCTGACTCTCCATGCTCTCCATGGACTTCTTCAAAAGCGCCATATCATAAGCATTAGCAAACTCCATCTCGCTTATGCTCATGCTGGCAGCCGCGATACTTTCCATCATGGCTGTTGATCTCCTTTCCTGTTGATTTGTCACCGGAGTAAGTCGCTTTCCACTCCGCTCCAGCTCTCTTAATCCATCTGCATCAGGATAACCTGACCATCGCCGGTCTCTTTGTACAGCTTACTCAGGTCGCCGCTCAGATAGAAGGTCCCGACAAATTCGTTGATGGCTGTCTGGGCATCCTGGCGGTAGACGTTGATTTTCCGGCAGCGAACATCATCCACCATCACCCATCCCTGCTGCGGGAACGTCATGTACTCGCTCATGTTGTCCCCGTCCAGCCCCAGCTTTCCGGGTTCAAGGCCATTGAAGTAGCTCAGCTGATCCGACAGCCCCGTGGCGCCCTGAGCGCTGTTCCCGTCTTCCGGATCCTTATTCTCCTTCAGCGGCGGCAGGATTTTTCCGTCTATATACGCCACCTGTACGGCCACAGCGTACTCCGACCAGCCTACTACCACCCGAAGGATCCGGCTGCCGCCCTCCTCCGTAGTGGCCGCTGCCGCCTTGCCCAGGAGTACCGTACCGGCCAGCACATCCGTCTCCGGCTCCGCCTCCACCCGGCGGTTTTCGATGTCAATGACTTTAAATCCCTGCTCCTCGCCCCGCAGTACCGCAATATACCGCGCCGCCAGTTCGGCCGGGTCAGCCATCCTCCGGTAGTGGTAGGTATGGGCGATATCCAGCTTCGCCGCAATGGCCGCGTCGGTAGGCGCGTCAATGGAGTGCAGCATGGCCTCGCCCTCATCCAGAATGCTGTCCAGGGCGACTACATCATCCTCCGTGCTCTCCCCCAGGGTGTATACCTCCAGGACCTCTTCCTTCTTGCCGCAGGCCGTCAGCAGGCACAGGGCCAGCAGGAGCAGCAGGAGCATTTTGGTTTGCTTTTTCATCTAAACCTATCCTCGTTTCATGTGGGGACGCTGCGCCCCCGGAAATCACTGCCCACGTCGGATCACGACCTGGTCGTTATTGCGCAGCTCCTGGGTGAAGGGACAGTCCGCGCCATTCACCTGCAAGACCAGGGGCACGTCCAGCGTCTGAAAATCGATGCCGGAGCGGTCCAGGAGATCCATCAAAAAGTAGGATGTGCCGTCCGTCTTGCCGGGCAGCACCAGCGGCTCCCCGTTCAGATAAAGGAACAGGGGACGCCGGGCAGACGCACTGGCAGCGGTCGCCGCCGCGTCCTGCCAGGACGCCTGCGCCGGCTCCGGTTCCGGCACCGGCGCGGGGGGCGCGGCATTCACGGTGGAAACCACCTGATCGCCGGAGCGGAGCAGCGTATCCAGCGCCGCGGGCCGCCCGTTGATCAGCACGCCGCCGGCATAGTCCACGCCCAGCAGGTCCGCCGGCGTCCGCTGGGCGGACGCGCCGGGAACGGCAGGGGTAAACTCAATGGAATCCCCGGCATACACCAGCGCGGAGGGCGTGGTATCCGCTCCATTGCGGCGGAGGACGCAGGGGGTCGCGCTCTCGCCCCGGAAGGTCAGCCGCTGGCCGTCCACCGTGACGCTGAGGCTCCTGCCCGTGCGGCCCACCAGGTCCGCGGAGCTGTATCCGTTCATCATCAGCAGGTCCAGCACCGTCAGCGCGCCGCTGCGGAACAGCTTGGCGGGNTTGCCGTTGAGCATGATGCGGTAGCTGTCGCTGATGAGCCCCANNCCNGCCGANACGGCNATNCCCAGNGGNGTGGCNTACTCCGGNTCNTTGAGNTCATANTCCNNNGAGAACGCGCTGATATCNTAGTTNTTGCCCGCCAGGGCCACCCGGCGCTGGTCCATACCCAGCGCCTCAGCCACCAGCTCCTTCAGCCCCAGCAGCTTGCTGCCGCCTCCGGCCAGGAACATGGCGGAAGGAGGCGCGCCGTTGATGCCCGTCACCCGCTGGGCGATCTCCTGGGCCAGAGCCTTGGCGGCTCCCTGCAAAGTCTGCTGGATCTCGCTGCCCGTGACGCTCTGCTCAAAACCCAGCACATCCCGATAGGCAACGGTAGGCTCGCTGGCCTGCATCTTCATCCGCTCCGCCGTGGTGAAGTCAATGAGGAACCGGCGCATCAGGGTTTCGGTGATCTCATCCCCGGCNGTGGTAGCCATGGTGTATCCCACCACAGCCCCGTCCCGGCAGATGGCGATATCCGTGGTTCCCGCGCCGATATCCGCCAGCACCAGGTTCAAAAGCCGCAGATCCGCCGGGATCACCGCGTTCAGCGCGGCGATAGGCTCCAGAGTGAGGCTCGCCACCTCCAGCCCCGCCGCCTCCATGACGGTATACAGGCTCTCCACCACCTCGCTGGGCAGGAAGGTGGCTACCACCTCCGCCTCCAGCTGCTGGCCGTTGTGATCCTTCAGGGTAGCCAGGGGATAGCGGTCCAGCAGGTAGCCGGATACGGTGTAACCCACCAGATAACTCCGGCGCTGGGGGTCCTGCTCATCGCTGAGATGGCTCTCGGCATCGGCCACCGCGCCGCTCTCCAGCTGGCTGATGACGTCGCTGCCGATCCTCGTCACCTGGGGCAGCTCCATAGCATAGTGCCCCTTTTCCGTCCGCAGCGCCCGTCCGGCGGCGGCTACGCAGACCCGGCTGAGCTTGCAGCCCAGCTTGGCCTCCATGCGCTCCGTGACACGGCGGGCCACCTTGGCCACCTGGTCGATGTCCTCGATCTGGCCGTCCAGCATGGCGCGGCGGCCATGCTCCTCTTTTTCAATGGCCAGAACCTCCAGCCGCTCGTCCATAACCCGGCCCGCCACACCTATGATGCTGCGGGTCCCGATGTCCAGGGCATAAATCAGCCCCTGATCCTGCTTTTTCCATTCCTGGGGCATAGCGCTCACCTCATTTCTGCCGGCGTCGGAAACAGGCTGAATGGATATGGCATCCCGCACCCGCGAGACGCCATATCCACTATGTATCTCCGTCAAAGGGAAATACGATCAGGCTTCAAGCCCGCTCAAAATCAATACTTGGGACCGCCGAAGGGGTTGTCGTTCCGGCCGCCCAGCATCAGGGGATCGGAGGGCATGTCGCCCCAGCTGTCGGTGCTGGAGACACGGGCGGAACCGCCGGAGAAGCCGCCCTTGTTGCCCACCTGGAACTCGGCCATCAGCTGGTGCATGATGTTGGCCTGGCTGCTGAGCTCCTCGCTGGCGGCGGCGCACTCCTCGCTGGTGGCGGAGTTGGTCTGCACCACGGCGGAGATCTGGTCGATGCCCTCGGTGATCTGGGAGATAGCGGTGGTCTGGTTCTCCACGGCGTCGGTGACCTGATCCATCAGCCTCACCACGCCGCCGGTCAGCTCCGTGGTCCTCTCCAGGGACTCGGTGACCTTATCCACNACCGCGGCGCCCTCGCGGACGGCGTTGATGGAGTTCTCGATCAGGTCCTTGGTGGCCTTGGCGGCCTCGTCGGACTTGGAGGACAGGTTGCGGACCTCGTCGGCCACAACGGCGAAGCCCTTACCGGCGGTACCGGCCCGGGCGGCCTCCACGGCGGCGTTCAGCGCCAGGATGTTGGTCTGGAAGGCGATATTCTCGATGGTGGCGACGATCTTGCTGATCTCCTCAGAGGTGCTGGAGATGTTCTGCATGGCAACGTTCAGCTGCTTGACGTACTCGTTGCTGGCCTCCACCTGGGCGCCGGCCTGACCCACGCTGTTGCGGGCCTCCTCAGCGGAAGCGGCGGTCTGCTTGGAGTTGACGGAAATGTCGTTGATNGTGGCGGCGAGCTCCTCCACGGCNCTGGCCTGCTCGGTNGCGCCCTGGGCCAGGGACTGGGAGCTGTTGGACNCCTGCTCGGNACCGGCGGACACNTGCGTGGCGGACTGGGCGATGTTGGTGATGGTGTCGCTCATACGNACCACGAACTGGTTGACGCTGGTCTGGATGGGAGCCAGGTCGCCGGGGAAGCTGGCGGTCAGTTCCACATTGAAGTTGCCCTTGGCCATCTGGCCGGTGGTGGTGGAGATGTCCGTAATGACGCTGTTGAGCACNTTCTGGCTGGTGCGCAGGGCGTCGCACATCTCGCCNAGCTCGTTCTTGCCGNTGAANTCCACGGGCACGGNCAGATTNCCCTGGCTGAAGCCCACCANGGCGNTGCGGACCTGGGTGCTGGGCTCCACNATGCTNNNGATGATCTTGGTGGNCATCATCAGCACNGCCANAGTAGCAATCACCATAGCCACNACGATGATGATGATGGCGATGGTGGAGTTGCGCTCCTGCTCGGCAATGATCTGNGCCTGAGCCGCCCGCAGGGCGGTGGACAGCTCGTCGCCGGCCNNGGCGGTCTTATCCAGCATGGGCGTGCAGACGTTGATNATCATNTCAGACGCGACCTGCCGCTGCCCATCNCCGCCCCGAAGGGTGTCGGCGATCGTCTNNGCCTCCTTGCTCCAGGTNTTGAGAGCNTCGGTATAGGCGGTCAGAAGGTTCTTCTGGTTGNTGAGGGGGAATCCNTCNTCNATCTGCGCGATCTGGCCGGGGANCTCATTGANCTTGCTCACGGCNGTGTCAATNCCGCTCANNTCGCCCGAAAGGANCACGTCGCGCANCGCGCGNGCCGCNGTGTTGCAGTCGAGACGGCACTCNGCCACCAGNTCGGTGGATTCGACATACTGGTTCAGGATTTCNTCATAGGCGCTCTCCTGTATGTTCATCATGANCAANGCGGCGANNATGATGATCGCGGAGACAAGGATCGTGGTGCCGAAGCCNANNATCAAGCTTTTCTTNATGGACATGTTCTTGAAATTCATGATGCGTTTTCCTCCTAATTTTTCCCCCGGGCCGGAGGTTTCCAGCGGCGGGNGTTTCTCGCCNGCCGGTATCCGGCCAGGCTCTCTTTTCTGCCCCGGGTCAGCCCGGCGCGGCGGCAGANGCTCCGCGTCAGGTTTGGNTCCGTTNCTTTTGGTACATCTATGGCAGCCGGCCTATCCTTACACGATATCGCCGTACTTCCCGTTTTTAACGTCTCCCACTACCTTTCCATCCACCAGCGTNATCACACGCCGNCGCATGATNTTCACATACTGGCTGGCGTGGGTAGCCATGACAATGGTGGTGCCCCGGGAGTTGAGNTCCATCAGCAGATGCAGAAGNTCCCAGATCACNTCGTCATCCAGNTTGGCCGTCAGCTCATCCANNANCAGGATGGAGGGNCTGTTGAGCACCGCCCGGGCCAGNTCCACCCGCCGGCTCTCGCCGATGGACAACTCCGCCGGGTAGCNGGNTTCCACCCCCGGCAGGCCCACGATGCCCAGAGCCTTCNTCACCGCTTCCNGGCCCTTGCGCCGCATCATNCCGGCGGCGCTGGCGGCCAGCATCAGGTTCTCCNCCACGGTGCGCTTNCGGATCAGCAGCCCCTGNTGGCTGACNATGCCGAAGGTCCGGCGGGCCCGGACCCGCCAGGGACCGATCAGCCNGGAGAGGTTGGNGTTNTTGAGAAANACCGNTCCCNCATCCGGNGCNANCTCCCCGCCCATCAGCTGNAGCANGGTGGACTTCCCCGCCCCNCTGCTGCCGATCAGAAAAACGAACTCCCCCTGCTCNANNGTCAGGCTTACGTCCCGCACCGCATAGGTGACGCGCCGGTCCTCCATATACCGCTTTGNCACATNTTCCAGACGAATTTCCGCCATGCNGNGGCNNCGCCTCCCGTTCTTGTTAAGCGTGCCTGTTCCGCCGGNCGGGACCGGCGGAACAANCGCANCGCTNCTTACTTATGATAAAATGAGTTNTCTCCNGCCATCCGGACGCTGACCNGCCGGTCCNGGCTCACCACCTGCTCCAGCAGACGGCGGGTCTTATTCGCCTGCTCCTGAAACACGCGCTCGCCGTCGTCCCGGGGCTCCGCGCCTCCGGTCAGCTCCCGGACCCGTTTCTGATCCTCCTCCGGCATACTGGTCACACGCATCTTCCCGCTGTCATCCACCTCCGCCAGAAGGCGGATGGGATCATGGCGCATGGCCACCAGCATCCGGACGGAAACCTGGTCGTTGCGGTCCAGCCCCTCGGCCAGCTGCCGGGTCGCTTCCTGGACCTCCACAAGATGATTATACTTCTTTTTCT
Organism: Oscillibacter sp.; assembly: GCA_014799845.1. Classification (GTDB taxonomy): domain Bacteria; phylum Bacillota; class Clostridia; order Oscillospirales; family Oscillospiraceae; genus Pelethomonas. The sequence continues at coordinate 6,234 of JAAVHF010000023.1, forward strand.
CCAGTACTGTCAACTCCAACCAGTCATTCTGCGTCATGCCTGCCCGCCTGTTCCCGGCTGTGCGCCGCTGCTGCGCTCGGCAGAATGAAAGGCGTCCCGCATATCAGCCAGCATAGGCCGGAGCCTTTCCAGTTCCTGCTTGTTCCGGCCGATCTTGATCCGGCCCAGCTGGTAGGTGAAATACTCGTACATCCTGCTGAGATCCTGACTGATGGGATACTTGCGGTCCAGCGTCTCGTCCAGATAATTGACAATGTCGCTGCACCGGTCCACGGCGGCCTCAAACGCGGGAAAATCTTTCTTATCCAGGGCGATCGAGGCCATTAACGCCCGCTTGACCAGTTCATCGTACAGCAGCAGCAGCAGCTCGCCGGGGGTCATGGAGCCCACGGACTGCTGTTTGTACTGCTGGTAGCCTCTTCTATCCATATAGGACGCCGCTCCTTTCCGTTATCAGGGCTTTTATTGACCGCCCATCAGGCCGGCCAGAGTGGAGCTCTGGGAGTTCATCTGGTTGATGAGCACTTCCAGTCTGCTGAACATGCTGGTGTAGCGGTCCACCTGGCTCTCCAGTTTATCCTGCCACTTCTCGATCTGGTTGCCGATATTGTCGATCTCCTTCTGCCACTGGTTATCCAGCAGGGACAGGGAATTCAGCGGCGTACCGGCCTGCTGGATCAGGATACCCTTGGTCGCGCCGGTGAGGCCCGCGTAGCGGTCCAGCTGGACCTTCATGCCCTGCATGATGCCGTTGTTGGACACGCCGCTCTCGCCGGTGCGGGTAAAGAGGTCCGCCACCGCGTCAGGATCGTTCTCCAGGGCCTCCCGCAGCTTGCTCTCGTCCAGGGTAATGGTAGTGGAGTTGTCCGTAGAGGAGAAGGAGGTGGAAATGCCGATCTTGGACAGCAGCGCGCCGTCGGCTCCGCCGGCCTGGAAGACGCTCCGCATCCGCTCATAGAGATTGCGCAGGTTGGAATCCCCGAAGAGGATGCCCTGCTTGGCCTTCTCCTCGTAGCGCTGGATAGCGCTCTCGCTCATGCTGGCCATGTCCTCGTCAGAGAGGGGCTCGTAGGTCTGGAAAGCGCCGCTGGAATTCTGATAGGGCATGGTGGCGTAGGCCGAACGGATCTCCGCCATCATTTCGTTGTAGTCGTTAATCATGGACTTCACGGCGTCCACGATCTTGTCGGAGTCAGTAGTGGTCTTGAAGGAAACTTCCTCGTAATCGGGATCGTCCTTCGTAAACGTCCCCTTGAAGTTGATGGTCAGTCCGTCGATCTCCACGCTGTTGCTGCCGCGGGTGAGGGTCTTCTCAGTACCGTTGACCTTCACCGTGAACTTGGCGTCCTGTCCGGCGGTGTAGCCGCTGCTTCCCTGGGTGGAACCAAAAATAGCGCTGGCCAGCCCGTCGCCCATCTCGATCTGATTCTCAGACCCGGTCTCCTTGCTGTTGAACACGAACTCACGGGTGGTCTTGGAATAGCTGACCTTCACACCGGCCTCACTGTTGGAGTTGATATCATTCATGATATCGGACAGCTTGGCGTCCTCCGTATACCGGCCAATAAGGACGTCATTGATCCTGAATTCATAAAGGGGCTTGCCCGTCTTTTCATCCGTAAGGGGCCGGCCGTTTGCGTCCGTGGCGACCTTCGTGTTTCTCAGTGCATCCGGATCCATCAAATCTTTCAGCGTACCGCTGGTGTTAAGATAGTTGGTGGCGGTACGGCCAATCCCCAAGGTCTCGCCCACACTGGTGTTGATGAGCAGATTGGAGCCGTCATTTACCTCAAACTCCAGGGCCAGCTTGCCATTGGTGGCCGTATTATTGACCTTCAGCTTATCGCCGAAAGCGGACTTCACACTGTTTTGCAGCATCTCCGTGTAGGCCCCGGCGACGTCGTCAACGCTGCTGACCGTCTTTGTTTCACCCTGCTTGGTGATGGTATACAGGTCCGGGTTCAGCAGATTGGTATCGTACACATAGCCGGTGTTGCCGTACTGGTCCTTTACGGCGGAGGGCATGGTGAGCTTGAAGGACTCCGCCCCGTCCGCGTCCTTGACCTTCTCGATCTTCGGCATCTGGATGGACTTGGTGGTACCATCCACATTGATGTTGATGCTCTTTCCGGACAGATACTCGTAAGCCTTGACGTCCTTTGTGAACCGGGTGCCATAGTCGACGCTGATGCTCGTCACCGGGTTATCCTCGTCCTCCAAATCGCCAAGGCCCAGCGCGGACTGGACGGAACCGCTGGCGGAGGAAATGGATACGCTGTTGCCCGCCCCGGACTTGTCCGCGAAGCGGATCGTGTATCCCTCTACCACCACGTCGATGCGGTCGGCGGCGGAGACAGACTCGCCGCTGGACAGGGTGATCTTCTCATCCCCCAGCTTTTCCTTGATAAGCTCGGCCAGCTTCTGGGTCTTCTGCTCCAGGGTGAGATTCACCTTATTGCCGTCCTCATCCACACCGATGCGGTCGTTGACCTCATCGAAGCTGATGCTGACCATATTGCTGCCGTATGTAAAGCCCAGAGAGCCGGACAGCGTCCCCAGGGTCACATCGCTGTTCAGATCCAACTCGCCGGAAGCGGACACCTTCGTACCGCCGTCGCCCTTCAGGCCGATGCCGGTGGTCGCGTACCGTGCGGCGGTGGCCATCTGGTCAACGCTGGTGAGCACCACGTCGCTGTCCGTGCGGCCGGAGGCGGTCACCTTACTGCCCATCTTCCCCTGGGCGGCCACCTTGACGGCGCTGCTGAAGAAGGAAGGGCTGAGCAGATTGGTGGAGGAGGTGTAAGAGGTGTACTTGCTGGAGAAGGCGGCCATCTTGCTGATGATGCTGCGGTAAGCGTCCTGCTTCCACTGGATCTTGGTGGCCTTGTTGGTCAGGGTCTGGATCTTATTCTGGTAGCTTTGGACCAGGCTTTCGATCATGCCCTCGGTATCCATACCGCTGGCCAGACCGCTGATAATATTGGCGCTGTTATAGAGACTGCTGGTGCCGCTGCTGCCGCTGATACTGCTGATAGATGCCATGTCAATCGCTCCTTTATCAAAAACTCATGATCTTCTGCAGGAAAAATTCGCAGAAAAAAAAGAATATCCCTCTGTACTTTTTTATCGTCACGTAGTATAGTAAAGTTAAGAGCCATTGAAAAGATTTTGCAGAGCGGAGGGGATATTTTGTCTGCTGTTATCGCTATTACCAATCAGAAGGGCGGCGTGGGAAAGACCACGACCTCCTGCGCCCTGCTGGCCGGCCTGCACCAGATGGGCCGCCGGGTATTGGGCGTCGATCTGGACCCCCAGGGGAGTCTTGGCTTCTGCCTGGGTCTGGACATTGACAACTGCGCCACCGTCTATGACGTGATGAAGGGGACCCGTAATATCAAGGAGGTCATCGTACCTTCCGAGTGCGGGGACATTCTGCCCAGCAACATTCTGCTGAGCGCCGCAGAGCTGGAGTTCAACCGGGCGGGGCGGGAGTTCCTGCTGAAAACCGCCCTGGCGGAAGTCCAGGACGACTACGACTATATTATAGTAGATACGCCGCCGGCGCTGAACGTGCTGACGGTAAACGCCTACGTGGTGGCCGACGGGCTGATCATTCCCATGGCCCCGGAAATCCTGAGCCTTTTGGGCGTGGCCCAGATCCGGGAGACCATCGACACCGTCCGGCGGTGCTACAACTCCCGGCTTAAGGTGCTGGGCATCCTGCTCAACAAGTACAATCAGCGCTTCACCCTCAACCGGGAGGTGCTGGACATGGCCGGTCAGATTGCCGCCCAGCTGGATACCACCGTCTTTGAGGCAAAGATCCGCACCAGCGTCTCGGTGGCGGAGGCTCCCGCCCATGGAGAGAGCGTGCTCAGCTACGCCCCCTCCTCCAAGCCGGCCTCGGATTTCCGTGCCCTCATTGACGAGATCACCAAATCGCTGCCCGTATGACCGGGCCCCTTTTCCCCGAAAAAAGACAATCGTTTAAGGAGAGAACGTGACCATGGCCACCGCAAAGAAAAACGCAAAGAGCAGTAAAACTGCCCACGTATTGAACCTTTTAGCGCCAGGCGGAGAGAATGAGACCATCCGTCCTCCCGCCGTATCCCAGGCAGAGCCGCCTGCGGACGCATCGCCCGCCGACCCCGCCTCACCTGCGGAAGGTGCGGCGGATGCCGCCTCCCGTCCTCTGGCCCCTCCCATTCTGGAGGTAGCCCGGAATAATGACGAGCAGGTTTCCCTGCAAATCAAGGACGCTCTGGAGAGCGAGCTGCTGGCTGAGTTAGAGGGCGCGCCTCCCGCTGCCGCGCCTCAGCCAGAGTCCGCACCGGAACCTGTTCCTGAGCCGGCCCCCGAGCCTGAGCCGGAACCTGAACCTAAACCTGAGCCTGAGCCGGAACCCGAGCCTGAACCTGAGCCTGAGCCGGAACCCGAGCCCAAACTGGAACCCGAGCCTAAACCGGAGCCTGAACCGGAGCCTGAACCGGAGCCCGAGCCCGAGCCCAAACCCGAACCGGAACCCAAACCGGAGCCCGAACCCAAACCGGAGCCTGAGCCGGAGCCCGAGCCCGAACCGGAACCCGAGCCCAAACCGGAGCCCGAGCCCAAACCGGAGCCCGAGCCCAAACCGGAGCCCGCTCCCGCGCCCAAGCCGCCCGCACCGGACCCGGACGAACTGGTCGTAGTCAACATCATGGAGGCCCTGGTGGAGGAGAAAGCGCCCCGGTATATCCAAATGTTTGGCCTGTGTCCCTGCGCACGCTGTGCGGCGGACGTGAAGGCGCTGACCCTGACCAACCTCCAGCCCTCCTATATCGTGCGCCGCCGGGCGGAGGCACACGCCATGGTCACCGTTTATGAGAACCGCTACAACAGCACCATTTTCGCCCAGCTCACCCGGGCATGCCGGATCGTTATGGACAACCCCCGGCATGACCGGGAACCGGGCATGCTGTAATGCAATGAACAGCAGCGGGCCGGACCCCGTGAGGGGTCCGGCCCGGTCTGATGCCCAAGATGCCCCGCCGCCTGACGCAGTCCACGGGCAAACCTATTATTGCCGGAGGGCTCATCTCCGACAAGGAGGACGTGACCGGCGCGCTGGGCGCGGCGGTGTCCACCACCAATCCCGCCGTCTGGACCATGTAAACGGGCAGCAACCGTTAGCAGTTATCATCAATTTATATAGGAGGTACTAAAAATGGAAACAAGACCTTATGTATCCTGGGAGCTGATGAACGCCTTTCTGACCGATGCCTTCAAGGGCTGCGGCGTACCGGAGGAGGACGCGAAAATCTGCGCCGACGTCCTGCTGGAATCCGACCGGCGGGGCATTGAGAGCCACGGCTGCAACCGCTTCAAACCCATCTACATTGACCGCATCGAGAACGGCACCCTGCTGCCCGTCACCAAAATGGACATCGTGAAGGACACCCCCACCACCGTGGTGATGGACGCCAACAACGGCATGGGCATGGTGGCCAGCTACCATATGATGGAGATGCTCATTGAGAAGGCGTCCAGGTACGGCATGGCCGGCGGCGCCATTTACAACTCCACCCACTACGGCATCGCCGGTTACTGGACCACCATGGCGGAGAAGGCCGGGATGATCGGCATCTCCGGCACCAACGCCCGCCCCTCCGTGGCTCCCACCTGGGGCGTGGAGCCCATGATGGGCACCAATCCCCTCACCTTCACTATGCCCACGGACGAGGACTTCCCCTTCAACTTCGACTGCGCCACCTCCATCGTCCAAAATGGCAAGATCGAATACTATGAGCGCAGCGGCAAGCCCACTCCCGAGGGTCTGGTTGTCACCAGGGACGGCGGCACCATGAGCGATTCCGGTGAGATCCTCCGGGAGATGCGGAAGGGGAACTGCGCCCTTCTGTCCATCGGCGGACTTGGCGAGGCCACCGGCGGCTTCAAGGGCTACGGCTTCACCACCATTGTGGAGATCCTCTCCGCCGCGCTGGCGGGCGGTCCCTTCATGAAGGAGCTCAGCGGCAAGGCCCCTGATGGCAGCAACCGGTTTTATCGTCTGGGACATTTCTTCTTTGTCATCAATCCGGAGTTCTTCATGGGCCTGGATACCTTTAAAAAGACCGCCGGAGACATCTGCCGCGGCCTGCGGGCCTCTGAGAAGGCCCCCGGCGCGGAGCGCATCTATACCGCCGGCGAGAAGGAGTGGGATGCCTGGCAGGAGCGCAAGGACAAGGGCGTGCCCGTGGGCGAGTCCGTCCAGAAGGAGATCGTCGCGGTCCGCGACAAGCTGAACCTGCCCTATCACTTCCCGTTTGAGGATCAGAACTAACAAGGAGGAAATGGCCCAGGTCACTAATCTGGAGAAGAAGGCCGGTTCCCTGGCTGACGCTCTGGTGGGCGCCGACGTGTTCATCGGCGTATCCGCTCCCGGCGCCGTCACCACAGAGATGGTCAAAACCATGAACAGGTACGCCATCATCTTCGCCTGCGCCACCCCCACCCCGGAAATTTTCCCCGAGGACGCCAGGGCTGGCGGCGCGGCAGTAGTTGCCACGGGCCGCGGCGATTTCCCCAACCAGATCAACAACGTTCTGGCCTTCCCCGGCATTTTCCGGGGTACCTTCGATGTGCGTGCCAGCGGCATCAACGAGAAGATGAAGGTTGCCGCGAAAGCCTCCGGCGCAGCCCGGATCTGAGAAACCCTACGACTCACCCCAAAATTACAGACTGGAGATAATTTATGGGCAAATATATCCTTTCCCTGGACCAGGGCACGACCAGTTCCCGCGCCATTCTCTTTGACCAGGATCAAAACATCATCGGCGTCAGCCAGAAGGAATTTACTCAGTTCTATCCCCGTGAGGGCTGGGTGGAGCACGACGCCATGGAGATCTGGTCCTCCCAGTACGCGGTGATGATGGAGATCATCGCCCAGTCCGGCGTAGACATTGCGGATATCGCCGGCATCGGCATCACCAACCAGCGGGAGACCACCATCGTCTGGGACGCCGACACCGGCCGCCCCGTCTGCAACGCCATTGTCTGGCAGTGCCGCCGCACGGCGGACATCGTGGACGGCCTCATTGCCGATGGTCTGGAGGACCACATCCGCCGGACTACCGGCCTGATCCCGGACGCCTACTTCTCCGCTACCAAAATCAAATGGATTCTCGACCACGTAGAGGGCGCCAGGGAGCGGGCCAACGCGGGCAAGCTCCGCTTCGGCACCGTGGATACCTGGCTGCTGTGGAAGCTGACGGGCGGCGCGGCCTACGCCACCGATGTGACCAACGCCTGCCGCACCATGCTCTACGACATCCGCCGCCTCTGCTGGGACGAAACTCTGCTGAAAGCGCTGGACATCCCTGTCTCCATGCTCCCGGAGGTCCGCTCCTCCAGCGAGATTTACGGCTACACCGAGATTCTGGGGACCAGGGTACCCATCGCGGGCATCGCGGGCGACCAGCAGGCGGCCCTCTTCGGCCAGACCTGCTTTGCGCCTGGCGACGCCAAAAATACATATGGCACCGGCTGCTTCCTGCTGATGAACACCGGAGAGACTCCCTTTGAAAGCAGGAACGGCCTGCTGAGCACCATCGCCATCGGCCTGGACGGGAAAGTACAGTACGCCCTGGAGGGCAGCGTCTTTGTGGGCGGCGCGGTGATCCAGTGGCTGCGGGACGAGATGCGGTTCTTTACTGAGAGCTGCGACGCCGAGTATTACGCCCAGAAGGTCAGCGACAACGGCGGCGTCTACTTTGTGCCCGCTTTTACCGGTCTTGGCGCGCCCTATTGGGACATGTACGCCCGCGGGGCCATCGTGGGCCTGACCCGGGGCACCAAACGGGAACATATTATCCGTGCCGCCCAGGAGTCCATCGCCTATCAGGTGGCGGACCTGGTCCGTGCCATGGAAGCGGACGTAGGCGCTCCCATCACCCAGCTGAAGGCCGACGGCGGCGCCAGCCGGGACCACTTCCTCATGCAGTTCCAGTCCGACATCATCGGACGCGCCGTCCACCGCCCCGCCATTCGGGAGACCACCGCCCTGGGCGCGGCCTATCTGGCGGGTCTGGCCGTGGGCGTATGGACCGACCAGTCGGAAATCAAATCCCTGTGGAAGTGCGACAACGCCTATCAGCCGAACATGACCCCCGAGGAGCGGGAGCGGCTGCTGGCGGAGTGGCACCGGGCCGTGGGCCGCAGCAAGAACTGGGCAAAATAATCTGAATCACTTAAATCACAAAACCAGGGGGCCGATCCGACCTCCTGGTTTCTCGTTTCGTTCTCCGCCGCCAGTGTTCCAACCGAAGCCTCGATCCCTGCCGTACGGCCCGTTTACCCTGCGTCAATCCGCTTTGTCAGCCCGCAGTCTATTGCGTCGAAACAGGGCGAAATCATGCTTGCAATCCGGCGTATATTGGTATACAATAATTTTGCGAGACACAGAAGCAAAAGGCAGGACGCGAGGTGCGCCAACACCTCGCGCCCCTATGCAGGAGCCCATTCCTCCCACACAGCAGTATTACTGCGCCCAAAACTTATTTTAACAGTTTTCTCCCCTGTTTACAAGGGGGGATTGGATAAGTGTGTGCGTAGCTTCCGGCGGTGTAGGGATTATTGACCCTGCGCCGCTTTTGTTGTCTCGACAGAAAAAGCCCAGGGGGCAGGACCTTCCCTTCCCCTTGGGCCAGACTGTTGAGAAAACAAAACAGGAGGACTATTGCATGAAACAATGTACCCAATGTTCCACCATGAATCCCGACTCCGCCAAATTTTGTCAAGGCTGCGGTTTGACTCTGGAGGGTGTGGAATCCAGCGGGACCGATTTCCCCAGTACGGCAGGCAGCCTTTCCACCAAAGCGGGCAGCGTTTTGAGCGGCAATGCAAAAAGAGCAAACGATGCGGCGGCTGAAGCCGGAAAGACAAGCGGAGCGGCAGCCGCGCAGGAGGAGGAAATCCGGCACACTGTGCCCGCGGGCGGATGGGACCGGCCCGCTCCGTCATCGGGTAATGGTCATCCCAATAGCGGTTGGGACAATATGATCGATCCCAATGAAGCGTCCAGTGTAACCGTAAAAAAGTATTCTTTTTTCCAGAGTGAAGAGGAAGAGACCCTTGCCGTGATCGGGGAACGCGCGGCTGTTTCCGATCTAGAGGGAACTTACCGCGGACCTTATGCTGTTCTCACAAAAGAAAGACTATATTGCAAAAACGAAGAAGGGAATTTCATAATACCGGCGTCGGAAGTCCTGTCGGCAAAGGAAACCTCGACGAAAAAGTTTGAATGGGCATTTTGGGCAACCGTAGTTGTGGTCATGTTTCTTGGAGTATCCTTTTTGCCTGGTTTTTTCAGCGGCGATCCGCTGATGCAGATTCCAGGGTACGGGTATGGCCTTATGATTGCGGTGATTGTTACAGGCATAGCCATATATTTTCATCATCGCAATGACTTGAAGAAAACCAGTATAGCATTGGCGTTCACTATTTTTTCCCCCGGTTTACATATTATTTTCGGCGCGATATATTTATATCAAGCCTGGAAAAACCGTTCAGTCCCACGAATTTTTTCAGTTCATTGTGTGGGGCGGACATTCTCTTTTGCAATGGAAAACTATCCTGTGCAGGAGTTACAAGATTTTCAGAATCAGGTTGCTTTCCTTACCGGGGTTTCTGTTGCAGCAAATATGAAAATCAGTCCAAGAAACGTGACCTCCAAAGTGCGCGGAAATTCGTATCAGGCATATCAACCTCCCAGGCAGTCCATCGAGCGGAAAGGCTCTCCAATCGTGCCGCTTGCCGCAACGGTAGTTATCCTCGTTGTTGTCATTTTCGCGGGGATGACTATTTATAATGCGCTTACGACCTGCAAAGTGGATGGCTGCGGTAATGAAGTATATAAAGACGGGTATTGTACCAGACACTATGCGGGGAATCGCGCGAATCAGGCGGCTGGAGACCTGTTTGATTCCCTTTTTGGATAGCCTCTTATCCACGAAGCTCGATTTAGCGCATATTCTGACCATTCTTTTGCTTGCAAAAGGGACCGGACCCCTACGGGTCCGGTCCCTTTTATCAATTCAGAATCAGCGCCGTTTACTCTTCGCCGCCGCTGTGGATCAACTGCTCCCAGATGTGGTTGACATCGTCCAGACACTGGAAGTAGATCTCCGGCAGACGGTCCATAGGCAGGCCCAACTCCTCGGCCATGCGGTTGATGGCATTCCAGTCCGCCCGTTCATAGGCAAGGATCAGGTCATACAGCAGGCCGCAGCGCCCCTCATGGGTGAGCAGCGCCTCCTTTACCTTATCGGAGATCGCGATCTCCGACAGGATGTCCTCCAACGGCGCGGCAATCAGGAACTGCAGCGTAGAGAACATACCCAGCAGATATGCGTCGTTGCGGTTAATAGGCATATTCTTGGCGTACCGCATCAACTCACTGGCGAAGCTGGCGCGGGTGAAGGACAGCTTGAGCATCTCCTCCTGCTTCTCATCCAGCTCGCCCTTCTCATCGCGGCAGCCCATCAGGTAGATCCACTGCCGCAGCTGTCCCAGGCCCAGAATCGTCACCGCCTGGTGTACGTTGGTGGCCCGGTTGCGCAGAGCGAAATAAGCGGAGTTCACGATCTTCAGCAGGCTGTAGGTCAGGCTGGCGTCCATGGAGATGATCTGCTCGATCTCAGCTACCTCCGGCTCATCCTTGGTGATTGCCACCAGCAGGCGGAAGAAGTTGCTTTGCAGATAGCTGGCCGAATGGACGGCGGTGAACATCTGCTCAGCTGCGTACCGTCCGCACATGGCGTCCGCGCCCAGGATAAACGCCTTCTGATACAGTTCCTCCGTATCCACGCCCGTGACCACGCACTTCTTGCCCATGCTGTGGACCATCTCAGACAAGCGGCGCACAGCGGCGTCCTCTACGTGGGGCAGGTCGATCATGACGTAATCGAACTGCCGCAGATTGGAGATAAACCTGGGAGAAAACTGGAAGTCCTTCACTGCTATGGCATATCCCTCCTGGCGGAAGCGCTCCACAAAGCGCATGGCCAGGGGATGAAGGATGACGCTCTCCCCAATCTCGATCACCAATTCCCCGGGAGCGAAGAGCTTGGGGGTCTGCTTCATCAGCAGATTGGTGGTGAAGGTCATAAAATTCAGCGCGCCCTTGAGGCTGTTGTCGCTGGCCTGGGTCAGAAAATTATAAATGGTCTCCCCCGCGGAAAAATCCTGGCCATCCTCGCCATTATAGCCAGCATTCTCGCCGGTATAGCGGATCTCATAGCCCAGAATTGTACCCTGCAAATCCTTGATGGGCTGGCGGACGATATATTTGGTTGTACCGAATTTGGCCATAACGCTCTCCTTACTTCTCCTGGGCCTCAGCCGCTCTCTCCAGCAGGTGGTCCATCACGTCCACCAGGTGCCCGATCTCCGGCTTGGTCAGCTGCTCATCGGCGCCCAGCTGGCGGCCCTTGATGCGCATTTCTTCGCTGATGAGGGAGGAGAAGATGATGAGGGGGATGTGCTTGAACCGCTGGTCGTCCTTCACCAGCTTGGTCAGCCGGTGGCCGTCCATCTGGGGCATCTCAATATCAGTGATGATCAGCGCCACATGTCTGCTGATGTCCGAGTCCTTCGGCAGGGCGATCAGGGCATCCCACAGCTCGCGGCCATTGGGGAACATCTGGAGGTTGACATAGTTCGCCTTCCGCAGAGAGTCGCTGATCATTTTACTGAGCAGGATAGAGTCCTCCGCCACCCAGATAGGCTTTTCGTTGCGGTCCCGGGGCCCAAGGTTCTCCACCTCGGACATCTGGATCGTGGTCTCCGGGGCGATCTCCGCCACGATGCGCTCAAAGTCCAGAATGGTGACCAGCTCGCCGTCGCACTGGGCGATACCGGTGGCCACGCCCTCCGCGCCGCCGGAGACGGTCTTGTCCGGCTTATGAATGTCAGTCCAGGAGATACGGCTGATCCGGTCCACGGTATGGACCCGGAAGGCGATGAACATCTTGTTGAAGTTGGTGATGATGAAAATATCCTTGGGATCTTTCTCCCGTTCCATGCCAAGGTACTTGGGCAGGTCCACCACCGTCAGCACCGCGTCCCGGGGCTTGAAGATCCCCTCCACCGCCGGGTGGGCATGGGGCATGGGCTTGACCGGCTCGGAAATCATGATCTCACGGACCTTGGCCACGTTGATGCCGAACAGGTTTCCCCCGATGGTGAACTTCATGATTTCGATCTCATTGGTACCGGACTCCAGCAGGATCCGGCTGTTTTGCGCTTCAGCCATGTTTTCTGACACTCCCATCTCTTAAATTTTGTCCCTCAGAAAATGATATCCTGCCGGCCGTAAGACCGGATGCAGCCCTGCCCGCTGGCCACGTCAAACAGCAGCGTGCGGGCCACCGTACCGCCCACGTCCTCCCCGATCAGGCGGATACCCTCCTGACGCAGGATAGTGTGGACGCTCTCAATATTCCTCTGCCCGATGTTGCCCAAACTGCCGCCGCTGACCTCAAACATCTTGGCCCCGCCGGCGATCTTCACGGTGATCCGGGTCTTCAGCGCCCCCTGGGCCGCCATCTGACGGAGGGTCTCCCGGATTCCGGTATCTGCGTATTTCATCGGATTCTTCCGCCCCGTCTCCAGATTCACCGGCAGCATGATGTGCAGCAGCGCTCCCAGCCGCAGGGCCGGGTCCTCGAAGCAGAGGCCAATACATGAACCAAGGGCATACGTGATCAATACGCCGGAGCCCTTGGCCATCTTCATATCCGCAATTCCGACAGTAATTCTCTCATTCATTCCGCAACGCCCAGCTTTGCTAATAAGAAATTAAGGGAACGTACATCCGGCGAGAGCAGCAGGTTACAGGGGACCTGCTTGTTTTCGCAGACGAAATTTCCCCCGATAGACATGAGGTAATCGCTGGTCCCGCCATACATCGCCATGGGCACAGCCAGGATAGCTCCCTGCATATCCACGGCAAAGGCCGGGACGGTCAGACTGACGGCGATATCCGACAGTCCAGAAAGCGCATTGATAAAGGTAGAAATCAAGATATTTCCCACTTCGATGAGAGCGGACCGGTGCATCTCGTCCAGCTCCGAATAGTCGCTGACCTGAACGCCCAGCATGGCGTCCAGCACCAGATTGATGAACTCCAGTTTCTGCACCGACAGCATCACGCCGCTCATCTGGTTGCCCATGCCCACCAGCACGCCGGCGGTCACGATCTCCGGGCCGCCGATCCAGTCGATGGCCTCGTTATAGCCCATGATCCGCACTTCCGGCAGGGTAATGCCTACGTCTTTCCCCAGCAGCTCGCCCAGCGCGGTAGCGGCGTTTCCGGTGCCGATATTGCCGATCTCCCGCAGGGTGTCCAGCTCCAGGGAACTAAGCTGGTCAAAACTCTTTATCTTCATAGGATGCCCTCCCCGTTACCCTCTCAGGTTGTTGAAGGTACTTTCNATCTCATCGGTGGTGGTCACCATCTTCAGGCAGTAGCTGAACGCCCGCTGNGATTCGATCACCTTAATGAACTCCTGGGTCAGATCGGTGTTGCTCATCTCCAGCAGNCCGCGCTGCACCTGACCGGTGCCCAGGTACAGCTGGCCATTNACCTCCGTGGAGANCAGGCGGTTGTCNCTGGTGTGCAGCATTCCGTAATGGATGTTATAGTCAAATACGCCNACGTCCAGNTCCGCCTCCCGGTTCGCCGGGTCGATGACGATNAAGTTGCCCTGAGAGTCCAGCACGCAGCGGCCGAAGTTNTCGCTGAGNCGCCACACGGTGGTGGGCTGGGGCTCGATCTCGTTGCCGTTCTCNTCGTACTCCGGCTCNGCGTCCNCGGCAGGNGGGANCTGGAACTCGTTCATTTCAAAGGCNCCGTCCCGGGTAAAGGAGATNTCCTGNGTGGCCGGATCATACAGNGCGAAGAANCCGTTGCCGTTGATGGCAAANTCGAAGGTCATCCCCGTCTCCTTGAATCCCCGGCTGCTGAANTCAATGGGGGCGTGGATCATTCTGGCGCCGGTACCCTTNGGCAGGTTATTGCCGTTGATACCGTCCACATCCCGGTTCATCAGTTCACCGAAAGCCGCACGCTCGCAGCGNTAGCCCTGGGTATTGACGTTGGCGATATTNTNGGCCTGGACNTCCATGCGCAGCTGCTGCTGNTANGCGCCGACGGCGGCGCTGTAAAATGACATGTTCATATGGCACGCACCTTCCTTTCCGTTTCGTTTCCNTATCANTCAAACNGGCCAAATCACAGCCGGCCCAGTTCAGTNGTNTCCTTGGTTATGACCTGATCGTAGATCTTGCTCANTTCCGCNGCGCTCTGGATGGCCCGCTGGGCGGTCATCATGGCCACCATCTCATGGACCATGTTGGCGTTGGAGCGCTCCACCATNCCGTGGTGGATNGTATAGCCNGTNCTCTCCTGNGNCTGGCCGCCGGTAAAAAGNCCGTGGTCATTGCGCTCCAGGGCCCCNTTGTCCTGGAANGCGAANACCCCCAGNGTGGCGAGGAGNTTGCGGTTCTCCATNGTNAAGATGTTTCCGTCCNCATCCACATAGATATTGTCGGTAGNCAGCTGGATGCGCTGNNGGTTGGAATCCAGCACCCATCCCTGGCCCGGCAGGACCAGATAACCNTCNTCNTCCAGNTTNAAGCTGCCCGCCCGGGTATAGGCNANCTNGCCGCCCCACTCGATNGCAAAGAANCCGTCTCCCTCAATGGCNAAATCCAGNGGCAGNTCCGTCTCCTCCAGGGAACCCTGGGTAAANTCGGTGTACTGCTCGTCGGGGGCCAGGATGTAGGCNTAGGGGCCNATCTCCTCGGTNTTGACCTTGTCCTTGTTCCCCACNCGNTTNAGCATCACTTCCTTGAANGCGGTGCTGTCGGTGTACCGCTCGGCCTTANANCCNGCGGTGGAGACATTGGTCATATTGTTTGCCACCACGTCCAGCCTNCGGCCNTGGCTGAGCATGGCGGAAGTCANNNNGTAAAAACCTCTGAACATATGTAGTCTCTCCTCTCGCGGCGGGGATCACTGCTCCCCATTCATGTATTGCTTCATATACAGCTTCAGCTTCTGGATGGCCCGGGANTGGANCTGGGAGATNCGNGGCTCGCTGACCTCCATNACNTGGGCNATNTCCTTCATGCTGAGATTTTTNCGATAATACAGGGACACNACCATCTGCTCGTTTTCCCGCAGGGANCTGATNGCGTCGGTCANNGTATCCAGCAGNTCCTGNCGCAGCAGNGAATCNTCNGGNCGNCCGGTNCCGGCGTTGTCGGCTACNTCCANNCCCCCCTGTTCCTGGTCGTCAAAAATNGAATCCAGGCTCAGAAGNTTGCACAGNGCGGAGTNGGCNAGATCCTCCTGGTACTGCTGGCTGCTGATGCCCAGACGGCCCGCGATCTCATCGTCGGTGGGACACCGNCCCAGTTCGGCNTACAGCTCTATACTGGCCTGATCGATCTCCCTGGCCTTCCGCCGCACGCTGCGGGGNACCCAGTCCTGCCGCCGNGCCAGNTCGATGACCGCTCCCCGGATACGCTTGGAGACAAAGGTCTCNAACTTGATGCCCTTGTCGGGATCGAANTTGTCGATNGCNCCCACCAGGGCCAGGATNCCCTCGTTGATAATGTCGTCCACCTGGGCAAAGCTGGAGTAGACNCCCCGCACCTGCAGGGCNATGGATTTCACCAGCCCCACATACCGNAGGGCCAGCGGCCANTTCAGCTCCTGGCANCCGCTGGAGCGGTAGAGCAGGAGCAGNTCCTCCTTGCTCATCTGGTCCAGCTCCNCCTGGGTGTAGCCNAGNTCATCGAAAGCCGGAACGGCGCCGCCGGCGCTCATACTGCCGCCGCCCTTCTCTGNGCCCCGGCNTCCCGCNTCAGCGTGATNTTCCCCAGGGACTGGATCTGCACGTCGCTGGTGATCTCATTGAAAGCCAGCACATACAGGTTGGGATAGAACTGGGCCAGCATCCGGCTGAAATANACCCGGATCACCTGGCTGGTNAGCACAATNGGCGTCTGNCCCAGGTCGTTGAATTTTTTGATAAGATCCGCCAGCTGGGTAACGATCTGCTGCATGAGATCGGGGCCCATGGCCAGATAGATGCCCTGNTCGTTCTTGCTGAGGGAGGAGATGACTCTCTTCTCCACCTCGGCGTCCAGNGTGACCACCCTGAGCTGCCCNTGCTCGCAGAANCGGCGGGTAATNGTGCGGCTGAGNGCGCNGCGGACGTTCTCGGTGACCATATCCAGGTCCTTGGTGGANGCCAGCGCGTCCANGGCGGTCTCCAGGATNGTNCCCAGATCCCGGATGGGNACNCCCTCCCGCAGCAGATTGCGGAGGATNCGNTCCAGATGGGCNTANCTGAGGANNTTGGGGATGGCCTCCTCCACCAGNTCCGGGGAGGTGCGCTTGAGNTTCTCCACCAGCTGGATNACCTCCGCCCGNCCCAGCAGCTCGTGGGCNTGGGAGCGNACCACNTCGCTGAGGTGGGTCTGCATAACGGACAGNGGNTCGATCACGGTATANCCGTAGATTTCCGCNAGCTCCTTNTTCTCCGGCAGNATCCACCGNGAGGGGATGCCGTAGGCGGGCTCCACCGTCTCGATNCCGTCGATCTCTCCGGCGGGGTTGGCGGGCTCCANNGCCAGNTAGTAATCCACCAGGATCTCNCCNCTGGCCACTTCCTCGCCCTTGATCTTCACCACGTACTGGTTGGTACCCAGCGCGGAGGAGTCNTGCATGCGGATNGAGGGAATNACNAANCCCATATCCTGNGCNTACTGCCGGCGGAAAATCACGATACGGCTGATGAGCTTGCCGCCGCTGCTCTCATTGACCANCGGGATCAGGCTGTAGCCGAACTCCATCTCGATGGGGTCCACCGTCAGNAGGGTNTAAACATTGTTGATATCCTTGTAATANTCGGCGGCGCTGGGCTGNGNGGNCTCCTCCGGNANCGCGGNGGCNGCCGCNGCGGCAGCCATCTCTTCCGCCTTCTGCCTGTCAGNCTGCCTGCTGATAANCCAGCCGCCTGCCGCCANNCNNAGGCCCACGATCAGCAGCGGCAGGGTGGGNGTNCCGGGNATNACGCCCAGCAGCGCGATCACCAGNCCGGCNGTNAGNATCGCCTTGGGCTGGCNGGCGAACTGCCGGACCACGTCNTCGTTGAGGCTGCCGTCGGAAACNGTACGGGTCACCACCATGGCGGTNGCCGTGGANATCATCAGNGACGGGATCTGNCCCACCAGGCCGTCNCCGATGGTNGCNATGGANTAGGTNTCCAGNGCCACGCTCATCTCCATNCCGCCCATGGTNACGCCCAGGATCAGGCCGCCCACNAAGTTGATNGCGGTAACNATCAGGGAGAGAATGGCGTCGCCCTTGACGAACTTGGTNGCGCCGTCCATAGCGCCGTANAAGTCGGCTTCCTTCTGNATCTTGGCGCGGCGGGCNTTGGCNCCCTGNTCGTCAATGAGGCCGGAGCTCAGATCCGCGTCAATGGCCATCTGCTTACCNGGCATNGCGTCCAGNGTAAACCGGGCCGCCACCTCGGAGACGCGCTCCGCGCCCTTGGTAACCACGATCATCTGCACCANTACGATAATCAGGAAGATNATCACGCCCAGCACGATATTCCCCTGGGCGATCATCAANCCNAAGGACCGNATGACNTTNCCGGCGTTGCCGTTGTTGCCCAGGATCTGCCGGGTGGTGGAGATATTCAGNCCCAACCGGAACAGCGTNGTAATCAGCAGCAGGGACGGGAAAATGGAGAAATCCAGCGCGTCCGACACCGTCATGGTAATCACCAGGATCAGCATGGACAGGGAGATATTCAGNACCAGCAGCACGTCCAGCAGCGCCACCGGCAGGGGNATCACGATAAAAAGGACCATGACGACCACAGCGAGCGCTATGCCGTTTTGGAGAATTCGCTTCATGGGCACTGTCCTTTCCNGAAATTGCGTCTAGTNNTNCTATACAAACNCCCTNCNAGAGGGCAGGAANTTTCAAANTNAACTGNGAGGCTCTTCTTCTTTGTCCAGCTTCAGCACNTAGACCAGNACCTCCGCCACGGGTCCGTAGAACTCCATGGGGATCATCCGGTCCAGNGGCGCGTCGGCNTACAGGCTTCGGGCCAGGGGCACGTTCTCGATNACGGCCACGCCGTTCTCCTCCGCCACCGNCACGATGCGCAGGGCCANCTCATCCAGGCCCTTGGCCACCACNACCGGCGCGTCGTCGATNTCCGGCTTATACCGCANNGCNACGGCNACGTGGGTCGGGTTACGGATAACCACGTCNGNACCGGGCACCTGCTGCATCATNCGCTGCTGGGCCCGGCGGCGCTGNATCTCCTTGATNTTCCCCTTCACCTGGGGATCGCCTTCGGTCTGTTTGTACTCCTCCTTNANCTCGTGTTTGGACATTTTCAGCTGNCGCTCATAGTCCCACCACTGNTAGAAGAAGTCCGCACCCGCCANAACNACAAAGGCGATGNCCACCCGGAGGATCAGCGTCAGGATNTCGCTGAANAAAATNCCGCAGGCCTGACTGATCTCCATATCCAGAAACCGGCCAAAGCCCAGCGCCACATCCTGAAAGTAACTGTAAATGAGATAAAGCAGAATGGAGATTTTCAGCAGCCCNTTCAGGGCCTCCACCACNCTGCGCAGGGAAAACAACCGCTTGAAGCCCTGCANGGGGCTGATCCGGTTGANCTTGGGCTTCAGNGATTCGCCCGTGACCAGCATNCTGGTCTGNGCGAAGGTNGCCGCNACGGCCANCACCGCGGTAACNGCCAGAAANGGNCCGGCCACAATGACCACGGTCAGAATACATTTCATCAGCAAAGGACGCAGGATGTNCGGCATGTCAGCCGGNNNCGTCTCGGCAATATAGCCAAAACAGGTGCGAAACAGGTTATCCGCCCGCTCCGGCACCAGACCGCNCATCACCTTGAGCATCGCCAGACTGCCAAGGAGGGTGGNCACNGCCACCACNTCCTTACTCATCATGACGTTACCTTTTTTTCGTTCGTCTCTTCGCTTTTTTGGGGTTGCTTTTTCGGTCTTGGAATCGCCGGCCACCGGTCTGTCCCCCCTTTCTCAAGCCGCACGGGGTTGCGCAGCCGGNTGGGGCTATCCCATTCCGACCAGCAGCCGCTGGATCTGCAGGAGCATCTCGTTCTCCGCCTGCAAAAGGNACTCGCTGAAGGGCATCATCAGAAACAGCAGCAGCGNCAGACCGATAATGACCTTNAACTCAATGTTGATGGCAAAGACNTTGATCTGGGGGATCACCTTCATGAGGATGCCCATGCCCACCTGTCCCAGCAGNTCCGCCGCCAGAATGGGCATACAGAGCTTGATGGCCATGACCGTGCAGGTGACAAAAAGCTCCAGNATGGCCTCATAGGTGTCCGTTCCGAANGCCGCCTGCCCATAGGGAATAATTNTCCCGGAGGCCATGAAGATCCGCAGCAGGGTATAGTGNCCGTTGCCCGTAAAAAACAGCAGCATCATCAGCACGTTCAGCAGCGAGGCCGTCACCGTNGTGGANGTCTGGCTGCTGGGGTCGTANGTCCGGCCCATNCTCATGCCCATCTGGATGTCNATGGTCTCGCCGCCCANCAGNGGGATATAGAAGAACAGGTTCATCACGATCCCNACCAGATAGCCCAGGGCCATCTCCANGATCAGCCGCACNGCCAGTTCCACAATACTGTCCGGCACAGCGGGNGTNTANNTGGTCATGGTGTANGTCATGACGCTCAGCAGCATNATCAGGCCGCTTTTTACGANGCCCGGGACGCTCTGNCGGCCAAACAGGGGATTAAANAGGATAAACCCGCTCATCCGGGACATGATCAGNAAAAACAGGNTCAGCTGNGCCCAGTCCCAGTACACAACCNTCCCNCCTAACCGCGCATCAGANNGAAGAGGCCCNTGGCGTAGTCCAGCAGCNTCTCCATCATCCANCCGCCGCCAATCAGCAGNACCAGAATGACNACCGTCAGNTTGAAGATGAAGGACAGCGTCTGCTCATGGATCTGGGTCACCGCCTGGAAGATNGCCAGCAGCACGCCCACGCCCATNCTCAGCAGCANCATCGGCGCGCACAGCCGGATCACGACCCAGACGCCNTCCCGCAGGANCTCCGCNACCATNGTGGTATCCACTTTTTGCCGCCTCCTCTCAGCGAACGGTCTGGATCAGGGTGGAGAACAGCAGCTGCCANCCGTCCAGNAGGATNAACAGCAGNATCTTGAAGGGNGTNGANATCATGGANGGNGGCAGCATGATCATACCCATACTCATCAGCGTNGACGATACGATCACNTCGATNAGCATAAAGGGGATATACACCAAAAANCCGATCCAGAAGGCGGCTTTCAGNTCNGTGGTCACAAANGACGCNGTNATCACCGTAATGGGCAGATTCACCGNCTNTTCCAGNTCNTCCNCCGTNGNGGGNGCCGNCTCGCCGGNCATGTCGCAGNACAGCTCCAGACTGGANNNCTCCGTNTTTCGGAGCATAAACCGCTTCAATGGCANCTGNGCCCGGCTGAAAAATTCCTCCTGCCCGATGCTTCCGGCCACATANGGATCNTANGCGCTGGTCTTGATATCATTCANCGTCGGNGTCATGGTAAACAGNGTCAGAATCAGCGCCATGCCNACCAGCACCATATTGGGCGGGGTCTGCTGNGTGCCCATGGCGGTGCGCAGGAAGGAAAAGGATATGACNTANTTGGTAAAGGAGGTCATCATGACCACCAGCGTCGGCAGCAGGGTAATGACAACCAGCAGCAGCGTTANGTCCAGCGCCTGCAGGCTGTCGCCNTTGACGTTGATGANCGCGTCAGTTGGCANGCNCTCTCGCCTCCTCTTGCGTTACTTCTTCTCCCGGAACTTCCGCAGCATGTCANGGAAGTCCGGGGGCGTTTTCTCCCTGCTCTCTCCGGTGGGAGGCGCGGCCCAGAGGGCNCCCTCCTCCTCTGTCAGTTCACGCAGCAGGGAGACGCCGGAGGGAGAACAGCCAAGNAAATAGTACCGGTCCGCCAGTTTNANCACCAGCAGGGACTGGTCCTTCCCCACCGGCAGCCGCTCCACCACNTTCATGNGGCGCTGCTGACCCATGGAGCCNAAGCCTCCCCCTGCCAGGCCCGTACCGGCCCAGCGGGTCACCATGTAGCACCCGGCCAGGACCAGCACCAGGACCAACAGAACNCCCAGCAGGGACAACAGGTCCCAGGGCATCAGGGCTCGCCTACGATGGAGGTGACGGTCTTGAGCACGCGCTCGATCTTGAAGGGCTTGACNATAAAGTCCTTGGCGCCGGAGCGGATGGCGTCNATAACCATGGTCTCCTGACCCATNGCGGANCACATGACCACGTTGGCGTTGCCNTCGGCGGCGCGGATGGCCTTCAGGGCCTCCAGGCCGTCCATGTTGGGCATGGTGATGTCCATGAGCACCAGGTCGGGCTTNAGNGNNTTGTACTTTTCCACGGCNTCCGCGCCGTCCACGGCCTCGTGGAGATCCGTGTAACCNGCCTTGCTGAGGCCGTCCTTGACTACCTTACGCATGAAAGCGGCGTCGTCAACTAAAAGAATCTTAGCCATACTATACACCTTTTTCCTTTACAGTTTTACAGTATTTGTTGGATGGGATTTATATTATACTGCCAAATTTCCTCAGAACTTTGTCAGTTCGTTGATNTCGGGCTTTTGCAGGATCTCGGTGATCCGGATGCCGAAGTTGTCGTCGATGACCACCACGTCGCCTCTGGCNATGCACTGGCCGTTGACCAGCAGGTCCACCGGCTCGCCGGCCAGTTTGTCCAGCACCACCAGGGAGCCCTTGGAGAACGCGATGATGTCCTGGATCTTCCGGCGTGTGCGGCCGATCTCCACCGCCACCTCCAGGGACACGCCCATGATCAGGTCCAGGTTTTCCTTCTGCTCCTGGCTGAGGCGGCTGTCCGCGCTGAGAGGTTCCATCTTGGGCCTCTGGGTGTTGATAACCTTGGGCTCCGGCTGCTGCTGGGGCTGCGGCGGATACATGTAGTAGGGGGGATAAGGGGGATAGGGATATCCGCCCTGTCCCGCCGGCGCCTGGGGATACGGGGGATAGCCCGGCGGGGGATAGGCCCCCGGTGCGGGAGTCTGATCGCCGGGAGCGGGAGCCGCCGCCTGCGGCGCGGGATCCGGCGCGGGCGCGGGAGCCGGTGCGGGCGCAGGTTCCGCAGCAGGAGCCGCTGCACCGCCGCTCATCAGCCGCTCGATCTCCTCCTGGCTGAGGGTACCGCCAGAGGAGGCCGCGGGTGCGGGAGCGGGCGCTGGAGCAGACGCCGCAGCGCCGCCCGTCTCTGCATCCACGTCCAGGCCCATGCCGGCGATCAGTTCTTTGGCAAGGTCCACGCTCATGACGTTCATGAACTCGCTCTCCACCACGCCCTCAATGCTCAGCTGGAAGCTGACTACCACGATGGGGCCGGCTTTCACCGGGAAGTGTTCCTCCCGGACCTTGTCCAGGTCCTCCAGTTCAAAGGACTCGGGCGTGGAAATATTCACCATCCGCCCCAGCAGGTCGCTGAGGGCGGTGGAAGCCGCGCCCATCATCTGGTTCATGACCTCGCAGACCACGCTGATGCTCAGCTCATCCAGCTGGAACTCCTCGTCAGGGGTCTCCGTGCCCAGCAGGATATCCACGATGGCCCTCACGTCGCTGCGCTTGAGCATCATGATGTTGCTGCCCTCCAGGCCGCAGACATACTTGATCTCCACGCCAATGGCCGGTTCGATCCGCCCCAGGGAGAAATCCTCAGCGTTGATCACCTGTACCGTGGGAGTCGTAATGTCCACCCGGTGGTCCAGCATATTGGAAACTGCCGTAGCGGAGGAGCCGAGGCTGATATTCATGGCCTCACCGATGGCGTCGATGGCCATCGGACTAAAAGTTATTTCACCCATAAGGATACGCTCCTTTACGCCTTAATATATGTCTCACCGATTTTCACGGCCATTTGCTTGTTATAGATGCCCATGCGCCCGTCAAACCACCGCCTGCCGCTGATATTGAGGAAGATGGGCGCGTCCTTGGGCTGTTTGATATCCACCACGTCGCCTACGTTCAGATGGTAGATGTCGCTCAGCTGCAGCTTGGTCCGGGCCAGCTCCGCAATGATCTCCAGATCGGAATCCCGCAGGGAATCGAAGATTTCCTCCGACTTGTCCTCCCCGCTGCTGCGGTGGCCGGTCTCCTTGCTGATCTCGGTAAAGATGTTGGTAAGCATCTCCCCCGGCAGACACATGCTCAGCCGCCCGCTGCTGTTGGGGAACCGGATATTCAGGCCCACGATCACCACCGTGTCGTCGTAGCCGATCAGCTGCACCAGGGTGGGGTTGGTCTCCGTCCTGACATAGGAGAATTCCAGGCTGATATAGTTCTCCCAGCTGCGCCCCAGAAACTGCATCATATCGCTGACGATGTCCCTGTACATGTTCAGCTCCAGATCTGTCAGCCTGTAATCTGGGTCCAGCCCATCGTCAGGCTGTCCGGTGCCTCCCATCATCCGGTCCATCATGGTCAGCAGCACCGGCGTAGCCAGGTGGATCAGGATCGGCGACTCCTCCTGCAGATCTTCCCGGTCGATCTTTGCCAGAGCCAGCACATCTCCCTCGCGCAGGGCGTTGGAGAACTCGTAGTAGCGCAGTTCTTCGATGGATTCCACCTCGATTTCGCAGGTAGAGTGGAACAGGGCGTTGAGCCGCGAGTTGATGACCCGGGTGTAGTTCTCATAGATACTGCTGAGAATCTTCAGACGGTCCTTGCTGAACTTTCTCGGACTGAAAAAGTCGTATTTCTTATATTTTTTCTCAGGGGATTCCTCTTTTTTGGGTCCCTCGTCAAGACCTCCGCTCTGAGCTGCCGCCAGCAGCGCGTCGATCTGGCTTTGTGATAAGACTTCTGCCATATTGTCTCCTCATTCCCAGCTTTGGATTCCAAGGCGCCTTCCCCGTCCGGACAGATCCGGACACGGGACAGGGCGCTCTTTACTTTGACGGATATGGCGCGGGGAGCGTTGTCACTCCGCCGCCGTGGGGTCATCGGGCATCTCGATGGGCATATCCTGCTGCGTAGTGGTGTAGTATTCACCCACCACCCCGGCGAAGGGACCTTCCAGTTCCTCCTCCGCTATAGAGATCATGATCTCTACCCGGCGGTTCTTTGACCGGTCGGCCTCCTCGATGTTGCCCGATACCGGAAGCCACTGGCCGTTGCCCTCAGATGTGAGCCGTGCGGCCTGGATACTGGTGTTCTCCCAGATGAAGGCGGCGACCATCGCCGCGCGGTCTGAACTCAGCCGCCAGTCCTTATAAGGATTGTAGGTCCCCTGGGCGCTGGCGGTGTGTCCGCTGACCCGGATCTCGTTGATGTAGGGCTTCATATCCTCCAGCATGGGGCACAGTCCGCCCAGGACCTCCCTCGCCCTGTTGGTCAGCTCATAGCTGTCGCCGCCAAAGAAGGTATCGTCATTGAAGGAGATGAACATGTACCCGTCCCCTGTGGCGGTGCTGACGGAATCGGATTCGGCCTGTCCGGCGGAATACTCCTCCAGGTACATCAGGATCGCCTCGATCTGCTCGTTGACCTCGTCCTGGGTCATGGGCAGGTCGTTGCCCAGCTCGGCGTCGTTATCGCCGTCGGGGCCCCGGGGGAAATCGTCAACGCTGACCTCCGCGTCCTTGTTGAAGCTCTGGACGATCATCATCCATTTCTCCTGGTCGATGGTGGACATGGAGTACAGCAGAACGAAGAAGCACAGCAGCAGCGTCACCATGTCGCCGTAGGTGTCCATCCAGTTGGCGCCGCCTCCGCCGCTTGATTTCTTTTTAATAGAAGCCATGTTTCGTTTACCTCGATTTCACAGTGCCGCCGTTTACTCGCCGCCCTCGCTCTTCTTGCCGCTGCCCTCGCGCTGGCGCTGGGCCACGAAGGTCAGCAGCTTCTCACGCAGGGCCTTGGGGTTGGAACCGGCCTGAATGGACATGATGCCCTCCACAATGATCAACTTGCAGAGCACTTCCTCCTCGTCCCGCTGCCGCAGCTGGGCGGCGATGGGGCCAAAGATCATATGGGCCAGCACGCAGCCGTACAGCGTGGTAACCAGAGCGGTTGCCATGGCGGGACCCAGGTCGCCGCCACCGCTCTCCACGTCCATGGCTTTCAGCATGTTGATCAGACCGACCAGCGTACCCACCATGCCGAAGGCCGGGGCCACGGAGCTGCCTTTCTCATACATGCCCGCGCCGAAGTCGTGGCGGGCGGAGGACTGCTCGATGTCGTTCATCATGATCTCACGGGCCTGGTCGGCGTCGTTGTTGTCCACGATGAGCATGATGCACTGCTTGAAGAAGGGGTTCTCCTGCTGGTTGCCCTTTTCCTCCAGGGCCAGCAGGCCGTTCTTACGGGCCACCTGGGCCAGCTCCACCAGCTCGTCAATGATGGCCAGCGGGTCGTTGCCCTTGGTGTTCAGCAGGACCTTGAAGTGCTTGGGGATATCCTTCAGCGCGGAGGGCGGGAAGGAGGCGATCAGGATCATGATGGTACAACCGATGGTGATGAACACGCTGGCCGGGTCCCAGAAGTTACCGACCTGCCCGGGCGTGAATCCTGTCTCGCCGCCGAACATCATACCGACGATCATAACCGCTACGGCGCCTATAAAACCAATGATATATGTAATATTCATAATCTGTCAACCACCATTTTTACTCCCACGCGGGGAGAATTGTCTCTNGCGCGGGGCGCATTCGAGGTGCGTCCAGGNCCNNCNGGCCTCNNCATCCCTCAAACGCGCCCCCGCCGGGCNCGTCAGCGTCTGTCGCTCACCGTGATCACGCGGTGNACGTCCTGCACCTTGGCATTATANTCCTGAATCTTCTTGACGATGTCCTCGGGNGTTTCNTTGACAATGAAGTAATCCCGGTTCATCATNACGATCTTGGATTCTGGGATCATNTCNATGCTTTCNATCTGNTTGTGGTTAATCAGAAAGCGCTCATTGTTCCGCTTGGTCAGTACGATCATAGCGTGCTCCTTTCTTCTCCTCGCCCCCGGCCGCCGCAANGGCGGCCGGGGGAAACTGAGGTCATAGCTTACCGGGGGTTTTAAGGCTGGTCAGCCTTACCGCTTCATGTTCACCAGTTCCTCCAGCATGGAGTCGGTGACGGTGACGATGCGGGTGTTGGCCTGATAGCCGCGCTGGGTAACGATCATGTTGGCGAACTCCGTAGCCACGTCGGCGGTGGAGGCCTCCAGGCCGCTGCCCTGGATCTTGACGGACTTCAGCTGGTCCAGCAGGTTCCGGATCTCGGGGGTGTAGCCCTCGCCGTCCGCGTCGACCGTGGAGACGGCGTTGTTGAGGTAGGTGCCGTTNGCCAGCAAACCGCCCGCGATGCCCACGGTCAGATCGCCCGCGCCCTCCTGGGCCTTGTAGTAGGGGCCGCCGGTGTGGGTCACGCCGTTGGGGCTGGTCACGCCGCCGACGGCCATGTAGCCGATGATGATGGTCTTGCCGTTGGCCTTGGAGGTGCCGATGATCGCGCCGTTCTCGTTGACGCTGACGCCCTCGATGCCGGCCGCCGTATTGTTGAGGTTGGGGATGGGGCCGGTATAGGACGTGATCGTCTCGGGCACGCCGTCCGCACCGCCCGCGGCGCCTCCGGCGCCCGGGAAGAGCTCGTTCAGACGCTCAAGGTCCAGCGCGCCGGTCTCCGGATCATAGAGGTCAGGATTGGCGAGGGACACATTGACGCGCTCCGTGTTCTGCGCGGTGCCGTCCGCCGTAACAGGGTATCCGCTGAGGAGGTCATAGACCGCCTCGCCGGCGTCCCAGTTGGTGGTGCCGTTGGCGTTGAGGCCGCCGTTGGCGAGGGTGGGCTCCGCGGCGGCCAGGGGGACGCGCAGGGGCACCAGCTGGGTGCTGAGGATCAGTTCGTCCTGAATATTCCGCCCCTCCTGCTTCGCCTGCAGGATCTGCTGCTCCGTCGCGCCCTCCACATACTCGGGATTGCGCACCATCTGGAATCCGTAAACCACATTGCCCTGGCCGTCGGTGATGTAGCCCAGCGCGTCAAAGTCGAAGTCGCCCACTCTGGTCAGGGACAGCTTGGTGTAGTCGTCCGCGCTGTCGAAGGTCAGGCCCTTGTCGCCCACCAGGAAGAAGCCGTCGCCGTCGATCATGCAGTCCAGGGCGTTGCCGGTGGGGTTGAAGGTGCCGGGGGCCATGTTCAGGTCGATGGAACCGACCTGCGCGCCGTAGCCGATCTGGGAGGGGGTGTTGCCGCCCCGGGTGGCGGTGCCGTTGCTGCCGGCCCGGCGGGTGGTGTACAGGGACTCCTGGAAGATCATCCGCTGCGCCTTGTAACCGGCCGTATTCACGTTGGCAATGTTATTGCCGATGACGTTGAGGTTGGTCATGTGGGTCTTGAGGCCGCCGATGGCGGCATACATTGCTCCAGTCATGCGATTAAAATCTCCTTTTTTGCCTTCTTAGCGCCGCCGCTCCCCTGTCAGTCGGGCAGGGGAACAAAGCATCCTGAAAAGGTCCTGCTCTTTCTTATTTCAGAAGGACAGCGCCGTCTATGTTGGTGAAAATATTCTCCTGCATCTCCTCCTGAGACATGGTGGTGATGACACGTCCGTGAGGGATGTTGATGATGAACGCTCTCGTTGCGTCAAAGGCCAGGATGTTCTTCGCGCCCTTGGCGCTGGCCCGTTCCACGCTGCTTGCCAGCTGGTCCATCAGCGTGTCGGTTACCTC
This sequence comes from Oscillibacter sp., assembly GCA_014799845.1. Classification (GTDB taxonomy): domain Bacteria; phylum Bacillota; class Clostridia; order Oscillospirales; family Oscillospiraceae; genus Pelethomonas. The sequence goes on from JAAVHF010000023.1 coordinate 34,102, forward strand.
GATGCCCCGCTCCTCGGCCCTCTCCCGCGCGTGTTTGGAAAACGCCACGGAAAAGCTCTCCTGCGCCGGAGCGGCGCTCTGGATTTCCCGTTGGAGCATAGAGCCGAACTGGCTTCCCGCGTCCCTGCGGCGAACCGGCTGTACCTGCTCCACCTGGTGTGGCCGGTCTATGGGTGTGATCCGATAATCTGCCATACTCTCATCCTCTTTCCGGTCAGATGCAGGGGAGGGAGCTTATCCCAGCGCCTTCTCGACCGTGTCCTCAGCGGCATCCGTTCCGCCTTCGTTCTCGTCTGTATCAGGGTCTGTGGGGGTAGTGGGGNTNGTGGGNGTGGTCTCGCCGCCCTCNTCCGTCTCNTCGNCGCCCTCANNGGGCACGGGNGGCAGGGTNCCTACGGCCAGGATCTGGTTGATGGGGAAGCGNTCGCCGTCNACNTAGANCACCCGNTGTCCNTTGTATGTACCGGTAGCGGTGACCNCGCCTACCTTCTCNNCCGCAACNANGCCNTTGTCGTCCAGGANCGCCATNGTNACCGTCTTGCCCACCAGGGAGGCGGAATAGCTGAGGATGTTGGCCTCGGTGAGATCGTCCACCTTGGTGCTCATCTCGGTGATGGCCTGCATGACCGTCATCTGGATGATCTGGTTCATCATGTCGTTGGTATCGGCGGTGTTGTCGATGGTCTGGTTCTGCAGCTGGGTGACCATCAGCA
>JAAVHF010000024.1 GCA_014799845.1 Oscillibacter sp.
ACGAGTGGAGCGGCGACATCGGCTGCGGCGTGAAGTACTTCTCCCAGGACGGCGTGATCAAGCTGGCCCCCAGGGCGGGCATCGAGCTGGATGAGGCCCTGTCCCCCGCCGAGAAATTGAAGGCGGTCCAGAAGCTGATGGCCAAGGACGACCCCCGTGCCGCGGACGTCTACAGCTCCATCGGCGTATATCTGGCACACGCCCTGGCTTTCTACTACGATTTGTATCATTTCAAGCACGTCCTGCTGCTGGGCCGCGTCATGTCCGGCAAGGGCGGCGACCTGATCCTCTCCACCTGCAAGGACGTGATGGCCGACGAGTACCCGGAGATCGCCGCACGGATCAATCCCACCCTGCCCGATGAGAAGTTCCGCCGGGTGGGCCAGTCCGCCGCCGCCGCGTCCCTCCCGGAGTCCTGCCGGACGGGCAATCCGTGACTATGCCGCGGCAGATGACCAGGTCTGCCGCCCGATGACGAAACTGCATATGAATGGGGAAAGATAATGAAAAAACACATCATTTGCCTGGGCGATTCCAACACCCACGGCTACTGCGCCGACCCTGCGGACTGCGCCAACCCGGAACTGGCCCGGTTCAACGAGGACGAGCGGTGGACCTGCCTGCTGCAAAAGGCCCTGGGGGAGGACTATGTGGTCTTTGAGGAGGGCCTGTCGGGCCGGACCACGGTGTTTTCCGACCCGCTGTACGAGGGGCTGGACGCGCTGCACTACCTCTGGCCCTGCCTGAAAAGCCACGAGCCGGTGAGCCTGCTCATTATCATGCTGGGCACCAACGACAGCAAGGAGCGCTTCGGCATGAACGCCTTTGCCATAAGCCTGGGCATGCGCCGCCTGGTGCAGAAGGCCCAGACCACCGACTGCTGGGGCCCCGGCGGCAGGCCCAACATCCTTATCGTCGCGCCGCCTGTGATCGGCGAGGGGGTGCTGACCTCCCCGGTAGCGGATGAGATGGGCACCATGGGCCATGGCTGCGTGGAAAAATCCAGGAAGCTCCCCGCCCACTATAAGCGGGTGGCGGAGGAGGTGGGATGCCACTTCCTGGACGCCAATGAGTGCGGCGCGGAGTTCAATACCATCGACTTCATGCACCTGACCAGCAGGGGCCACGCCAATCTGGCCGCCGCGCTGGCGAAGCTGGTGCCCACACTGCTGGAAAATGGGTAATCTCTTCAACCCGGACGCTTTTCTCTGGCGCTGGTGCAGCCGCATCCTGGATATCATGGTGCTGAGCATCTGCTGGTTCTTTTGCAGTCTCCCGGTGGTCACCATCGGCGCGGCCTCCACCGCGCTGTATGACGCCGCCGTCCACGGCATCCGGCGGGACGAGCCGGGGGCTTATGTCCGATTTTTCCGTACCTTCCGGCGGGAGCTGAAAACCGCCGTCCCGGCCGCTCTGCTGTGGGGCGCGGCGCTGGCCGCCCTCCTGTGGTGCGGACAACAGATCGGCGTTGCCATCCAGGACCCGGGCCCCGTGCTGGCGGCTGCGGCGGTACTGGCGGCGCTGCTGCTGTTCGTGCTGGGGACGGTTTCCTGGCTGTTTCCGCTGCTGTCCCGGTTTACGTTCTCCTTTGGGGCGCTGAACCGGACCGCGGGGCAGTTTTTCATGGCGCACCTGCCCTCCAGCGTGCTGCTGGCACTGCTGCTGGCAGTCAGCGCGTGGGCGTGCTTCCGGTTTCTGTTCCCGGTTTTCTTCGTTCCCTGTGTGGAGGCGCTGCTGGCCTCCTTCCTGGTGGAGCGGGCCTTTCAGAAGCATATGCCGCCGGAGAAGTCCGAAGAAGCGTAATCACGCCGTCACCGTAGCTGAAATACGCTTTGCCCGCTATAGTTTGTAACACAAAATCCAAAAAGGCAGGCAGGCCGCAATTTGCGGCCTGCCTGCTTTGCTATATATGGCAGGATACTTACTGAAACCGGGCAATATACTGTCCTACGGCTCCTCCGCCAGTTCAAAGTCCATCCGCGGGTCGTTGGTGACCGTGATCCCCTTCACCCGGCCCAGGCTGTCCAGCTCCAGCAGGCACAAAAAGGCGAACCCGCTCCCGTTTCCGATCAGCAGGCACCGCTGTCCCCGGCGTCCCCCGCCGGTGAGCTTCCCCACCGCGCAGCGGGTCATGCCCGCCGCCGCCAGATCCGCCTGTACCACCGACAGCAGCGCCAGCGCGTTTTCCCGCCCCTCCTGCCGGTTTTCCAGGAAGGTACACGCGCATTCACCATGGAGCAGAGGCCGCAGCCGCGCCGCGCCGCCCTCCCGGAAGAAAGCGGACAGCACCGCCAGATCGTGGTCCTCATCGAACACGATCCCTCCGGCGTATTCGCCAACCGCGCAGTCCCCGGACAGTACGCACAGCGCAGACACCACCGTCCCCGGCTTCACCAGCTCCTGCCGGTTCTCCGGCACCAGCTCCATGGGGTGGCACAGCTCCACGTCTCCCATGGAGGTGGAAACGGTGATGCTGATAAACCTGGTCAGAGGCTCTATGCCGAGGAACGTCTCGCCCACCTTGGCGTCCCTGACAACGCCCTGGAGCAGCACCGTGCCCCGCTGGGCCTCCACCACGTCCTCACTCTCCCCCTCGTCATAGGAGATCCGCAGGGGAAACCCAGCCATGCCCAGCCGCAGCGTGTCCCCCTCCCGGAGGTCCGGCAGCACGTCGGCGCAGATCAGGTCCACCACCGCCAGATCGTCCCGGCCGTCCCGCTGCACCAGCACCCGGCGGCTGAGGGGTCCGGCCTCCTCCGGCGTTACGTCTTTGACTACCCGGCACTCCCACTGGCAGGCGGTCACGGCGTGGGTGTCCATGCCCAGCAGCTCCTCCTCCCCGGTGTCCGGGTCCAGCCGGGTGCGGATGACCGCCGCCGCGTCGCCCATGGGGTAGTAGTAGTAATCGCCCCCGTAGCCGGGGACCCGCCGTCCCTCGGCCATCGCCAGGCTTGCCAGCCGGAACGCGTCCTCCGGCTTGGCGGCAAGCTCCGTCAGGGCGAAACTGTCCAATCGCATCGCCATGGGCCTACACCTCGCAGTCCACGGCCACCCGGTCGGTGCGGATGGCCTTGCACAGCGCGGATACCTGCACATGGCGGGGATCGTGCTTGTAGGCTTCCAGGTCCTCCATGGAGTCAAAGGTGGAGATAAGCACCGCGTCATAGTTGCCGGGGGCGCAGTTGACGCCCACCTCCTGCTCCCTGATCTGGGGGATCACGCCGTACAATCCCCGCAGGCCGTCCAGGAAGGCGTGCATTTCCGTCTCCGTGCCGGGCTTGAATTTCCACATGACAATGTGTTTGATCATGATATAAGGCTCCTTTGATAAAAGTTTCCTTTATTATATCCAAACGGGAGCGAAAAAGCAAGCCGCCCGTGGGCACGGGCGTTTTTTTCTGCCGTCCGGGCAAATAGGGTGGATTGATATGCAGGGAACCCGGATAAACTATACCTGCCGCACAGTGCCCGCGCGCAAGGGGAAAAATCACCATAAGAACCACTAAAAGAACACAGTACAAAGACAAATGTTTTGTATAAGCAGACAAAACTTTTTTCGGAGGCCAAAAAACCGTTGCGAAACGGGGAAACCTGTGTTACGATTTAACCAGTTAAAGCACCGGCGGAGAAGAAAAATCCCCGCCGGTTCAGATATGGAGGTAATGGAAATGAGTATAAAAAATGAATATCTGAGCGGCCTTATGGACCGCGTTATCGCCCGCAATCCCGCGGAGCCGGAGTTCCACCAGGCCGTCCGGGAGGTCCTCGCCAGTCTGGTCCCCGTGGTGGAGGCCCGCCCGGAGTTTATCAAAGAGGGCGTCATGGACTGCCTGGTGGAGCCGGAGCGGATCATCAAGTTCCGGGTCCCCTGGGAGGACGAGAAGGGCAATATCCACGTCAACCGGGGATTCCGCGTCCAGTTCAACTCCGCTATCGGCCCCTATAAGGGCGGACTGCGGTTCCATCCCAGCGTGTACGAGGGCATCATCAAGTTCCTGGGCTTCGAGCAGATCTTCAAGAACAGCCTCACCGGTCTGCCCATCGGCGGCGGCAAGGGCGGCAGCGACTTCGACCCCAAGGGCAAGACCGACCTGGAGGTCATGCGCTTCTGCCAGAGCTTCATGACCGAGCTGTTCAAGTATATCGGGCCGGACACCGACGTGCCCGCCGGAGACATCGGCGTGGGCGGACGGGAGATCGGCTACCTCTTCGGCCAGTATAAACGGCTGCGCAACGAGTTCACCGGCGTGCTNACNGGCAAGGGCCTGACCTACGGCGGCTCCCTGGCCCGGACCGAGGCCACCGGCTACGGCCTGTGCTACTTCACCGACTGTATGCTCANNGACGCGGGCAGGAGCTTNGAGGGCGCGACGGTGGTCATCTCCGGCAGCGGCAACGTGGCCCTGTACGCCTGCGAGAAGGCCGCCCAGTTCGGGGCAAAGGTAGTNGCCATGAGCGACTCCGGCGGCTATGTNTACGATAAGAACGGCATCGACCTGCCCCTGATGAAGCGGNTGAAGGAAGTGGAGCGCANGCGCATTNCCGCCTATNTCGACGCCCNCCCCGNGGCGGAGTANCACGCCGGGTGCCGGGACGTCTGGAACATCCCCTGTGATATCGCCCTGCCNTGCGCNACCCAGAACGANCTGGACCTGNANTCCGCCAGGGCCCTGATNGCNAANGGCTGCTTCGCCGTNGCCGAGGGCGCGAANATGCCNTGCACCCCCGACGCGGTGGACGCGCTNCAGGCNGCCGGNGTGCTCTTCGCTCCCGCCAAGGCGGCCAACGCCGGCGGCGTGGCNACCTCCGCNCTGGAGATGAGCCAGAACTCCATGCGNTTCTACTGGACCTTNGAGGAGGTGGACGACCACCTGAAGAAGATCATGACGGACCTGTACCACAACGCCAGCNNGGCCGCCGCCCAGTACGGNNCCCCCGGCAACCTGGNNNCGGGGGCGAACATCGCCGGATTTNTGAAGGTCGGCGAATCCATGCTGGCCTACGGCATCGTGTAGGCAGCGCGAAAGCGCNGCCCGAGCGGTCGTTGGGCCGGAGGTCCNATGACGCGAGCCGCCAGTGACGGCAAATTTTATAGAAACAGGAGCAGTTTCCATGAATGACTATATCGCCCGCGTACAGGAGGANCTGGCGGCGAGGTACGCCCACGAGCCGGAATACCTCCANTGCGTAAACACCTGGCTGGAGATGATCGCTCCCGCCACGGATAACCCCCGCTATGAGAAGCTGGACCTCATCACCCGCATGGTGGAGCCGGAGAGGATGTTNACNTTCCTGATCCCCTGGGTGGACGACNACGGCNTNACCCATACCAACCACGGCTACCGGGTCCAGTTCAGCTCCGCCATCGGCCCCTACAAGGGCGGACTGCGGTTNCACCCCNGCGTCACGNCGTCGGTGGTGAAATTCCTGGGNTTTGAGCAGACCTANAAGAACGCCCTCACCGGCCTGCCCATCGGCGGCGCGGCGGGCGGCGCGGACTTCGATCCNAGGGGNANGTCCAACCGNGAGATCATGCGCTTCTGCCAGGCNTTCATGTACNCCCTGTACCGCTATATCGGCGCGGACACCGACGTGCCCGCCGGCGANATCGGCGTGGGGTCCCGGGAGGTGGGCTGGCTNTANGGCGCGTACAAGAAGGTNACGGGCCGCGCGGAGAGCTCCGCCCTGACNGGCAAGGGCCTGACCTACGGCGGAAGCCGCATCCGNCAGGAGGCGGCGGGCTTCGGCACGGTGTACTTCCTGGCCCGGATGCTGGAGCACCAGGGGGAGACCCTGGAGGGCAAGCGNCTGATCGTCTCCGGCTTCGGCAACATGAGCTGGGGCGTGTGCCGCAAGGCCNCCGAGCTGGGCGGCAAAGTGGTCACCCTCTCCGGCCCTGACGGCTATATCTACGACCCCGACGGCNTNGCNACCCAGGAGAAGTACGACTTNATGGTAAAAATGCGCTACAGCGGCGANGACCGGGTGGAGGCCTACGCGGAGAAATTCGGNGTGGAGTTCCACCCCGGCANNAAGCCCTGGGAGGTNCCCGGCGACGNGGCGATNCCCTGCGCCACCCAGAACGAGCTGGCGGTGGACGACGCGGTGATGCTCATTGCCAACANCGTCCGCTACTATGTGGAGGGGGCCAACATGCCCGCCACNACNGACGCNCTGAAGCTGCTGCGNCTNAGNCCCAANATCCTGACGGCGGGGGCNAAGGCCTCCGGNTCCGGCGGCGTGGCGGTGTCCGCCCTGGAGATGGCCCAGAACGCCATCCGGTACAGCTGGTCCCGGAAAGAGGTGGACGAGAAGCTGCGGGGCATCATGAGCNGCATCTACGACGCTTCCGCCGCNGCGGCGGAGGANTACGGCCTGGGNTACGACCTGATCGCGGGCAACGACATCGCCGCCTTCANGAANATNTCNGAGGCCATGATCGCCCAGGGNCTGTAAANGANAGANCNCCTTNCGGAAAANCTGNCNAATANNGCAAAGCGCCCTCCGCGAACATNNCTGCGTTCGCGGAGGGCGCTGCTTTTTGNTATTCTGCTTTTCCTCCGAATTTNTCCAGCACCGTCCGGGTCAGGAACTGCCGCAGCAGGCAGGGCACCGAAAAACCGATCAGNAATAAGTATGCCCCGCTCAGCGGNAGCCACAGGAANCNCGCNGCCAGNATTCCNTACCAGGCNGCCGCCGCCAGNNCCGTCCGCAGGGGCTTCCCCAGTCCCAGCNTCAGCGANAGCAGCAGCGTCTCCTTCGTCAGCCTCCGCCCGTCCGCCAGCANGCCCCATAAGTAGGANGAGGCCAGCAGCGTTGTCAGAANCACCACGGCACAGANCATGAAGGGCAGNTAGCATACCGGATTGATTTCGGTCAGCCGCAGATAGAACTGCGCTCCNTATCCCGCCGCCGCCAGCGGCAGGNCGGTCAGCNNGAANGCNCCATAGGCCCGCTTCCANCCCTGGCGGAAGGCTTCCCAGTACTGCTCCCANCTGCGCACCGGCTTGTCCGCCAGCATCCGGCGCACCACCTGATGCAGGGCCAGCAGGGCNGGGGGGATGGTCACTNCCGGCAGNCAGCTGAGCAGNAANATGATNTTCAGCAGCAGCAGCGAGGCGGTCTCCTGACCGAGAATCCGGAAGAAGAGCCGGTGGACCGGTGGCNTTTGGCANTTCCCGCTCCTCCGGNGCGTTGTAGTCCTCCTGAAAAAACATGGCGCGCCTCCTTTTNTATNGGTAAACNGTTTNCGACAGTNTANCATATCCTTTTCCGGAATGCAACCGCGGGNNGNCCGNCGGCGNGGNNNTATGCATTTTCCTATAAAAGCGCATCTGCACATATCCGGGACNCCNAAACCCTTCCGCNATAAGCCTTTGCGGCCNGANATTGGAAAACGGNACGGTNTGTNATTCTATNNTTTTNACAAAAAANNCGGGTATATTTCTGTTAATTGTAACGATTTTTNGAAAAATATATAAAAATGNGACATGACTTATNNNAAAAGGCGCTTTNCANCGTATTTNCAAATATTTTGCACACAACATNGCATTTACAGATATAACGCNTTCATATTATAGTAAATNCAAATCCGCGNNGCCCCTCNNTGANGGACATGCGGCGCGANAAACGNAAAGGAGTGGAGTTATGAAGAAAATTCCCCGTNTGANAGCGGCGGNNCTGNNNCTGGTCCTGCTGCTGTCGCTGGCCGGGTGCGGCTCTTCCGACGGCAAGACCCACCTGACNTTCCAGATCTGGGACACCAACCAGCGCNNNGGCATGGAGGNCATGTGCGNGGCCTATACCGCCCAGCACCCGGACGTGGTCATCGACGTGCAGGTGGTCAGCTGGGGCGAGTACTGGACCAAGCTGGANGCCGCCGCCGAGTCCAANACCCTGCCCGACATCTTCTGGATGCACACCAACCAGCTGCTCTATTACGCNGACTTCGGCATGNTGGCCGACGTNACCNANCTCTACGATGACGTAGAAGCGAATTACTACGAAAANCACTTCTCCGACATCTCCCGGGGCAACATCAGCGGCTCCGACGGNCGCTACTACGGCGTNCCCAAGGACAAGGACGTGGGCGTGCTGGTNTACAACAAGGAGATGTTTGACGCCGCCGGCGTGGACTACCCCGACGACGACTGGACNTGGGACGACATGGTNGANGCCTCCGAGAAGATCAANGCCGNCACCGGCAACTACGGCTACATGGCCCACATGGACGACCAGCTGGGCTACTGGAGNTANCTCTACGCCAACGGCGGCTACGCNCTNACNGCNGACCGTACCTCCTGCGGCTATAACCAGCCCGGCGGCAANGAGGCCTTCACCTTCTACATCAACATGCAGAAAGAAGCCTGGTGCCCNGACCAGAACTTCTTTACCCAGAACGGCGCGGGNACNACCTTCTGGTCCGAGCGCGGCGCTATGTNCCAGGAAGGNTCCTGGAGNCTNCTGANCGCNNTNGAGGATTACCCCGACCTNCGCGGCAAGTGGGANATCGCCAAGCTGCCCAAGGCTCCCAACCCCGTCAGCACCGNNGAGAGTCTTGACGTCGATGGCCGCGCCTGCATGTCCAACGGCCTGTGCTACTCCNCCGGCGCNCNCAACAAGCGNCTNGATNTCGTNCTNGACGTNATCAAGTNNTTCGGNACCGAAGANGCCNANATNATCCAGGGCAACTCCGGCGCGGCCATCCCCGCCTACCTGGGCACNGAGGAAACNTGGCGCACCGCGTTNGANCNNTTNGGTTCGCCCATTNATCTCGACGTCGTGTTTGATTCCTTCGATTTCGCTGTCCAGGTGCCCTTCAACTCCGCCAGCCCCCGCTGGAAGAGCCAGGTCGCCGACGTGNTGAGNCAGATCTATGCCGGAAACCAGGANCTCTCTTCCGGTCTGGACAANATGGCTGAGGTCGTCAACTACGAAACTGCCAGGAAACTGGCNGGTAACTGAAAGGAGGCCGCATTGTGAATAGAAAACTGTCTGCNGCNGAGCGGCGGGAGGAAAANTGGGGCTGGATCATGGTGGCCCCCACCATCATCGGCCTGNTNNTNCTGAACATCTGGCCCTTTATTCAGACCATCTACACCAGCTTCTGCCACCACGAGGGCTTCGGCCACTANTCCTGGGTCGGCCTCCAGAACTATCNGGANATGTTCAGCANCNCCGAGTTCTGGAAAGCTACCTGGAACACCGTTTACTTCTGTATCCTTACCGTCCCNGTGGGCGTTATNCTCGCCCTGTTCGTGGCGATCCTGCTGAACACCAANGTAAAGTTCAAGGGNGGCTTCCGNACCATTTTCTTCCTGCCTCTGGTCTGCGCCCCCGCCGCCATCGCCATGGTNTGGCAGTGGATCTTCAACGGTGAGTACGGNGTGCTCAACCAGNTGCTGGGCCTCAATATCCAGTGGATCACCAACCCCAAGACCGCNATCGTGGCCGTGGCCATCGTCTCCATCTGGAGCGGNGTGGGCTATGACGCGGTGCTGNTGCTGGCNGGCCTGCANAANATCCCCAAGACCCTCTATGAGGCCAACAGCATCGACGGCGCGGGCAAGATCCGGCAGTTCTTCACCATCACCCTGCCCATGGTCTCCCCCACTCTGTTCTCCGTGCTCATCATGCGCCTGATGAGTTCCATGAAGGTCTATGACCTCATCTACATGATGAGCGATGAAACCAACCCCGCTATGCAGGATATGCAGAGCCTGATGTATCTGTTCTACCGCTCGTCCTTCGTGGCCGGCGACCGCGGCTACGGCTCCGCCATCGTCATCTGGACCGTCAGCCTGATCCTCCTTGTGACCCTGATTCAGTTCGTGGGCCAGAAGAAGTGGGTCACCTACGATATTTAAGGAGGGATAAAGAATGGAAAATTCATTGAAACGTTCTTATGCGGTCACCAAATTCCTGACGTACTTTTTCCTGATCCTGGGTTCCCTCATCATGGTATTCCCCTTCCTGTGGATGCTTCTGACCAGCTTCAAGACCATCCCGGAAAGCATGCAGGTCCCCATTGTCATTTTCCCCTCCGCGCTCCGGTGGGACAAGTACAAGGAAGTCCTGGATAACCTGCCCTTTATCAAGCTGTACTGGAACACCATCCTGCTGGTGTTCTTCCGAGTGCTCTGCGCCATCTTCTTCAGCTCCATGGCGGGCTACGCCTTCGCCAAGCTGAAGTTCCGGGGCAAGAATATCCTCTTTACCATCGTGCTGATGCAGATGTCTCTGCCCAGTCAGATCTTCCTGATTCCCCAGTACCAGATGGTCGCCAAGATGGGGATGGCCAACACCATCTTCGCCCTGGTGTTCCCGGGCATTGTCAGCGCATTCGGCGTGTTCTTCCTGCGGCAGACCTACATGAGCATCCCCGAGGAGGTGGGCGAGGCCGCTTACCTGGACGGCTGCAACCAGTGGGTGACCTTCTACAAGATCATGTTCCCCCTGACCGGCACCTCCGTGGCTGCCCTGACCATCTTCACCGCCGTGTTTGCCTACGGCGACCTGATGTGGCCCCAGATCGTCAACAACGATATCAACATGTTCACTCTGTCCGCCGGCCTGGCTACCCTGCGCGGCATGAGCACTACCGACTTCCCGATGCTGATGGCCGGTTCCCTGCTGGCCATGCTGCCCATGGTGGTTCTGTTCCTGATCTTCCAGAAGCAGTTCGTGGAAGGCATCGCCGGTACTGGCGGAAAGTAATGCCGCCCCCCTGACCCAGCCCTTCTTTTCTTCCTCTTTCAGACAGCCCCGGCCCGCTTTTTGCCCGCCGGGGCTGTCACACTGAACAAAGGAACGGATATGCGGCCGGATGGTATTTGTCTAATAAGAACGGTTGCAAGCGAGAACAAAATCCTTTACAATGAGCCGTAAGCTACTTTTGACAATTTAAGGAGGGACTCCTTATGATCCTTTACGACGCACAGAACAAGACCTATACCCTGCACACAAAAAACACCACCTACCAGATGAAGGTGTGGGATTACAACGTGCTGCTCCACGTTTACTACGGTCCCCGGCTGGCGGACGGCGACCTGTCCTACCCTCTCCGCTGCGCGGACCGGGGCTTCTCCCCCAATCCCAGCGAAGCGGGCGGCAGCCGCACCTTCTCACTGGACACCTTCCCGCAGGAGTACTCCACCTGCGGCGTGGGAGATTACCGGCTTCCCTCTATTGAGCTGGAGCTGCCCAGCGGGAGCCGCACGGCGGACCTGCGGTATGTGAGAGGCGAGGTGCGCCGGGGCAAGTACGCCCTGGAGGGCCTGCCCGCCTTCTACGGCGGCGGGGAGGAGTGGGAGACCCTCTCCATCCTTCTGCGGGACGCCGCCGCCCGGGTGGAGGTGGAGCTGCTCTACGGCGTGCGGGAGGAGTACGACCTGATTACCCGGGCCGTCCGGGTGAGGAACGCGGGGGAGGAGAGGGTGCGTCTGTGCCGGTGCGCCTCCCTGTGTCTGGACTTTGTGCGCTCCGACCTGGACCTGATCACCTTCAACGGCGCCCACGTGATGGAGCGCTGCCCCAGCCGCGCCCCCCTGCGGCCCGGGATTCAGAGCGTGGACAGCGTCCGCGGCGCTTCCAGCCACCAGCACAACCCCTTTGTCATTCTGTGCGACCACGATGCCGGAGAGGACTACGGCTGGTGCTATGGAGCCATGCTGCTTTACAGCGGCAACTTCCAGGCGGCGGCGGAGGCCGACCAGTTTGAGAATTCCCGTCTGGTGATGGGGATCAACCCCTATCAGTTTGCCTGGACCCTGGAGCCGGGTGCGGTCTTTACCGCGCCGGAGGCGGCCATGGTCTGTTCGCCCTGCGGCTTCGGGCAGATGAGCCGCCAGTTCCACAGGGCCATCCGGCGCAATCTGATCCGGGATCCCTGGGCCGGACGCCGCAAGCCGGTGCTCATCAACCACTGGGAGGCCACGGAGATGTACTTCACCGCCGACCGGCTGGTGGAGATCGCTCAGGACGCCCCCGCGCTGGGTCTGGAGCTGTTCGTCATGGACGACGGCTGGTTCGGCGCGCGGAATGATGACAACGCGGGTCTTGGCGACTGGTTCGTCAACGAGGAAAAGCTCCCCGGCGGTCTGGAGGCCCTGGTGGAGCGCATCAAGGCGCTGGGCATGGCCTTCGGCATCTGGATCGAGCCGGAGATGGTGAGCGAGGACTCGGATCTCTACCGCGCCCACCCCGACTGGGCGCTGAACGTGCCGGGGCGGGGTCCCTCCCGGGGCCGGAACCAGCTGGTCCTGGACTTCTCCCGCCAGGACGTGCGGGATCATATCTACAGTCAGATCAAAGCGGTTCTCTCCAGCGCCGACGTCTCCTATGTGAAATGGGACATGAACCGCAGCCTCTCCGAGGTCTGGTCCGCCGCTCTGCCCGCTGACCGGCAGGGCGAGGTCTACCACCGGTACGTTCTGGGCGTGTATGAATTCGCGGAGCGCCTGCGCCGGGATTTCCCCCATATCCTGATCGAAGGGTGCTGCGGCGGCGGCGGACGCTTTGACGGCGGCATGCTGCACTACACCCCTCAGATCTGGTGCAGCGACAACTCCGACGCGGTGGACCGCCTGCGCATTCAGTACGGCACCTCCTTCTGCTACCCGGTGTCCACCATGGGGGCCCACGTATCCGCCGTGCCCAACGGCTGCACCGGCCGCGTCACGCCCATGGAGACCCGGGGCGTAGTGGCTATGCACGGCACCTTCGGCTACGAGATGGACCTGAGCAAATGCACTTCGGAGGAGAAGGAGACCGTCCGGCGGCAGACGGCGTTCTTCAAGGAACACTGCGAACTGATCCATGAGGGGGACTACTACCGCCTCAGCGATCCCTTCCGGAACGGTCCCTACACCGCCTGGGAGCATGTCTCCCATGACAGGAGGGAAGCCCTGGTCAGCCTGGTCACCGGGTCCTTCCGCGGCGCGCCGCCCTTCCTGACCCTGCGCATCAAGGGACTGGACCCGGCGCTGCGCTACCGGGTCAACGGCGAGGGGAGCTGGTCCGGCGCCGTACTGATGCAGTCCGGATGGCCGCTGCCCATTCTTCAGGGGGATTACCAGGCTGTTCAGCTGTACCTGGAGGCCGTGGAGTAGGAGGCGGGGCCCCGCACAATTCACACCATATAGAAAACGATAGGGCGCGGAACGTAAGTTCCGCGCCCTGTTTGATATTTTTTCGGAGGCCGACGTCAGCGGTTATCGCCGCTTGTATGCTTTTTACCGGACAGCCTGCCTCAATCCAGATCCCGTCCCGCGCTCCGATAGGGGCTGTTCAGGGGGCTTTCCTGGTCGGCCTCCTTCTGATAGCGGCCCACCACGGTGGAGGCCAGCTCCACCGGCAGCAGGGTGCCCGCACCGGCCACGCAGCCGCCGGGACAGGCCATGCCTTCCAGCAGGTAGCCGTTGTACTTCCCGGCCCGGGCCAGGGTCATGAGCTTGCGGCACTCCCGCAGGCCCTCGGCCCGGGCGGTCTTGACCTCCAGATTGGGATCGGTCTGGTGGATGACGTCCGCCACCGCCTGGGCCACACCGCCGGACACGGCGAAGCCGCGGCCCGCCGCGGTGCCTTCCCGCATGGACTCGCCCTCGGGGATGGCGGCGAAGTCAACGCCCTTTGCCTCGAACATGCCCTGGAGCTCCTCGAAGGTGAGCACAAAGTCCACGTCGGAGCGGATGTTCTCCCGGATGGCCTCCAGCTTCTTGGCGGCGCAGGGGCCCACGAAGACCACCTTGCAGTCCGGGTCCTGCTTCTTCACCAGGCGGGCGGTAAAGACCATGGGGGTCAGGGTCATGGAGATGTTTTCAAACTGGGCGGGGAACAGCTTCTCCACCATGGCGTGCCAGGCGGGACAGCAGGATGTCGCCATGAAGTCCTGCTCGGCGGGGACCCTCATGAGGAAGTCCTCCGCCTCCTCGATGGTACACATATCCGCGCCCACGGCGACCTCCACCACCCGGTCGAAGCCCAGCATCTTCATGGCGGTGGTAAACTTCTCCGGGGTGGAATTTTTGCCGAACTGGCCGATGAAGGCGGGGGCCACGATGGCGACCACCTTCTCCTTTTCCATAATGGCCCGGACCACCTGGAAGATCTGGCCCTTGTCCACAATAGCGCCGAAGGGGCAGCTGACCAGGCACTGGCCGCAGGCCACGCACTTGTCCTGATTGATGACGGCCTTGCCGTTGTCATCGGCGACGATGGCGTCCATGCCGCAGGCGGCCATGCAGGGCCGCTCCAAGTAGATGATGGCGTTGTAGGGGCATGCCTTGGCGCACTTGCCGCATTTGATGCACTTGTCCGGATCGATCTGGCTCTTGCCGTTGACCACGGAGATGGCCCCCTTGGGGCACACCTTCTGGCAGGAGGCGGCCAGGCAGTTCTGGCAGGACGTGGTGACCTTGTACTGCTTGGTGGGGCAGGCGTGGCAGGCGTAGGGGATGATGTTGATGAGGGGCGGCTCGTAGTAGGACTCGGCGATAGCGGCCTGGTCCATGCCCTCGGTGATGAGGTTCCGGGAGTGGACGGGCTGGATGGACAGGCCCATGGCCAGCCGCACCCGCTCGCCGGCGATGGCGCGCTCCAG
The DNA here is from genome assembly GCA_014799845.1 of Oscillibacter sp. Classification (GTDB taxonomy): domain Bacteria; phylum Bacillota; class Clostridia; order Oscillospirales; family Oscillospiraceae; genus Pelethomonas. The sequence goes on from JAAVHF010000024.1 coordinate 14,600, forward strand.
GAAGATGGACTCCCGGTGCAGAGCCTTGTCGCCGGGAACGATGATGTAGGGCAGGTCCTCCGCCCTGGTGTAGTCGCCGCCTTCATAGGCCATCCGGGCGACCTCGGTGAATACCTTTTTACGAATGTCTGTGATCAAAGACGGAATACCGCGCATGGTGTTACCTCCTTGTTATGCAGGCATTTTCTGCAATTTAACCTATTATGAAGAATAGCATATTCGCTGAAAAATGTCAATTGGACAAAGCTATTGTCCCTTTTCAGATTAAGAGCCTATCCGCAAATAGTCCGTACACGGCTTGCTTGCATCTTTTCCGCCAAATTTCGTTGCTTTTCCTTGCCGGGCGACAGCCCGCCTGCGGAAAAGCGCCTCACTTGGCGAAAAATCTGACGGCGCAATCTGCGCACGTCCTATTTACGGATAGGCTCTAAGGCTGCGGATGCTCCGCTTTCCAAATTTTTCGTCAAAATGCCAGGATGGGCAGCTATCTATAACAAAATAGCCGCCCGATCAACTGGGATTTGTCAATACAACCTAAAACCCGCAATTCATAAGAAATACCTTATCTCTGCAGGAAAATAAGTACAATGTTAATGAGGATGAGAATGTGTAAAATTGTATGATACAAATCAGGTATTAGCTTCGTATCACTTGCCGGAATGAAACGAACAGTATCGCTGAAGCATTCATTATATCCCTTTAACTTTTTTTCTGACACTCCAAAAATGGTAAAGTACCAATGGCAGAAAAATTGAACAATTATCCAACATGACAAAATGAACAGCAAAAACCATTTCCCAACAGGATATACTGCATGATATAAAACCACTCCGGTAGTAAAAAGGCACAGCACTACAAATTCTGCACTCTTAATTCCAACTCCCTTTGACAATATCCATTTACTTGTCTTATATGATTTTATGCAGCCAAAAAACCATATCCAAAGAGCAAGCTGAGCAGCCAAACTTATCATTGCAATCGCTCCTTCTTTTTTGCTGAATTTAGCCAACTCAACAAATCCAGCTTGCTATCTTAACACCTTATCATAGGCATCCGGCAAATTCAATATAAGTTGGCGAAATTGCCGGAGTTTTATCCCGGCGGCCATTATCTTAAAAGGAGAGAAGTTATTTGTGGTACTTCCCGCCCTCCCGGATCTGGAACCCCCGGTAGATCTGCTCCAGCAGCATCACCCGCGCCAGATGGTGGGGGAAGGTCATGGGGGACATGCTCAGCCGCGCCCAGGCATCCTTTTTCAGCCCCTCGTCCAACCCGAAGGACCCCCCAATGAGGAACGCCAGACATTTCTCCCCTCCGGACGCGGCGTCTCCCAGCAGTCCGGCAACCTCTTCGCTGGACCGCAGCTTCCCCTCGATGCACATGGCCACCACAGCGGACGCGGGGGGCAGCTTGGCCCGGATGGCCTCCGCCTCCTTTGCCAGCGCACGCTCGATCTCGGCGGGGGACGGATTCTCCGGCAGGCGCTGTTCCGGCAGCTCCACAATCTCCAGCCTGCAGTACCGCCCCAGCCGCTTGGCGTACTCCGCCGCCGCGTCGATGTAGAACCGCTCCTTCATCTTGCCTACGCAGATCACCATTACCCGCTGCATCGCACATCCTCCAGACTGTATGCCTCGCTCATCGCGGCCTTGGGCGCGGCGGCCAGAGAGACGGTGAGCCCCGCCTCCCTCAGCGCGGCCTCCACTGTCTCCAGCGCCCGCCGGGGCGTGTTGTTCTCATCGCTGAGGTGGGCCAGCAGGATGGCCCGGGTCCCCGCCCGGACGCTCTCCACGGCGAACGCGGCGGCGGCGTCATTGCTGAGATGTCCCTGCTCCCCCAGGATCCGCTTTTTCAGCGGATAGGGATACGGCCCGGACCGCAGCATCTCCACATCGTGGTTGCTCTCCAGCACCAGAACGTCCGCCCCCAGCAGCCGCCTGCCCGTCTCCTCCACAATATACCCCGTGTCCGTGAGATACCCCACCCGGCCCTCGGGCGCGGTAAAGTGCCACGCGGCGCTCTCCCGGCAGTCGTGGCTGGTGGGCAGGATCTCCGCCTCTACCGGGCCGAAAACCGTCTTTTCCCCCAGCTCCATGGGCCGCAGAAGCGGTTCCACCCCCGCCAGCCGGTAGGCGAGCTGCCGGGATACGGCGGGGGTGCAGTAAATGGGGGTATGATATTTCTTGATGTAAGTAGCCAGCCCGCCGATGTGGTCGATGTGCTCATGGGTGATGAGGACGCCGGCCAGGTCCCCCGGCGTCAGGCTCAGCGCCGCCAGGGACTGACAGATCCTCCGGCAGGAGATGCCCATGTCGATGAGCAGGTGGGTCTCCCCGCGGGAGAGGAGCGCCGCGTTGCCGCTGGACCCGCTGGCAAAGGTGCGGATGGTGGTCATGATATGTACCTCTTCTGTGGATTCAGGGCGCGACAATGCCCTTGAAGTCGTAGGCGATGTAGGCGTTGAGATAGGTAATGCCGCTCTTGGACTTGAAGGCCCGGTAGGTGGCGGCGTCCGCCAGGGTCAGCAGAACGAAAAACTGCTCCGCCGCCTCCAGCTGGGCGGGCAGCATGGCCTGTCCGGTGTTGCGCCGGATGAGGGCTAGGGAGGTGATGGCGCAGGCGGTGCCGGGGAAGGTGGCGTCCATTTTCGGCAGGTCCCGGCAGATGGACAGCATCTCCCTCTGGCGGGCCCTGGCGCGGCTGGTGCTGTAGTAGTAGATATTCCCCTTTGTGAAGGAGGTCACTCCCCGGTAGGCGGCCAGGTCCCCCGGGGCGAGGCGGCTCCGCTCCACATCCGAGACGGAACAGGCGCGGATGATGGGGTCGATCTTATTCCGGAACCGCAGATAAGCGTCAGCGGTCATCATTGGCGAACACCTCCTGAAAAACATAACTTCCATCTCTTCTTTTGCATATGAAGCATCCCTGGAGGGAGCCTCCAGGGATGAAACTATAGGAATTTATCCCACGCTGCTGACAATCAGCTCTTCTTCCGGCACCTCGACGGCCTTGATCCTGCCGCCCACGCTCCGGATCTTGCCGATGACGTCCTCGTAGCCCCGCTCGATATACTGCACGTTGGTGATCTCGCTGATGCCGTGGGCGGACAGGGCCGCCACCAGCATGGCCGCCCCGGCCCGCAGATCGCAGGCTTCCAGCTGAGCCCCCGTCAGATGCTCCACGCCCTCGATGATGGCCAGGTTGCCGTCCACCTGGATCTGTGCGCCCATGCGGACGAACTGGTCTGTATAGCGGAAACGGCTGTTGAAAATACTGTCAGTAATGACGCTGGTGCCCCGGGCCAGACACAGCGCCGCGGCGATCTGGGGCTGCATATCCGTGGGGAAGCCGGGGTAAGGCATGGTCTTGATGTTTGCTTTCGTCAGAGGCCCGATGCGGCTGACCAGCAGGCTGTCGTCCACATCATGGATCTCCACGCCCATCTCCGCCATTTTGGCGGAAATGCAGTCCATGTGCTTGGGGATGATGTTGCACAGCTTCACCTCGCCGCCGCAGGCCGCCACGGCGGCCATATAGGTGCCCGCCTCGATCTGGTCGGGGATAATGGAGTAGCAGCCGCCCCGCAGGCGGCTGACGCCCCGGACTTTGATGACGTCGGTGCCCGCGCCCATGATGTTGGCGCCCATGGAGTTAAGGAAGTTGGCCACGTCCACCACATGGGGCTCCTTGGCGGCGTTCTCAATGACGCTCATGCCATCCCCCAGGGCAGCGGCCAGCATGATGTTAATGGTAGCTCCCACGGAGACCTTGTCGAAGAAGATGTTGGCCCCCTTCACCCGTCCTCCGGCGGCCTCGGCCATAACGAAGCCGCTCTGGGTGTCCACCTGGGCTCCCAGGGCGCGAAAACCTTTCAGGTGCTGGTCGATAGGCCGGGTGCTGCCGAAATCGCAGCCGCCGGGCAGCGCCACGTCCGCCAGGCCGAACCGGCCCAGCAGCGCCCCCAGCATGTAGTAGGAAGCCCGGCAGCGCCGCGCGGACTCATAGGGGACCCGTCCGTTGTGGAGGTTGGAGCTGTCGATTTCCACGGTATGGGGGTTAACATAACGCACTTTTGCGCCAAGGTCCTGCAAGATACCCAGCAGGAGGGTCACGTCGCTGATCCGGGGCATGTTTTCGATGCGGCAGGGGCCGCTGACCATCAGGGCCGCGGGAATAATAGCAACGGCGGCATTTTTGGCGCCGCTGATGTGAATTTCACCAAACAGGGGGCGTCCGCCCTCGACAATATACTTGGTCAAAGAATAGCACCTCTTTGTTAATATATGGAGGCGGCTGTGCTTCTACCGGCAAAAGCTGCCGGGAGCTGCCGCAATATGTGGGGCCTGTCAGGTACAGTTTACCCAGGCCGGAACACTTCATACCGAAAAAACAGTAATCGGTGGGCATAATCACAGATACTAAATTAGTATATCAGGTTTTTTTGTAAAAGCAATGGGGGAGGATGAAATTTCTTCATAAAATTTTAATAAATTCCTCTTTGTTTTTGGGAATTCAAATAAATTTTCTGCGGGCGGCAATGCTTCTTCTTGCCGCCCGTAGGGCGGCGGGGCAGTTGATTCTCCACCAAGCCCCGGGGGCTCCGCGCCCCCGGACCCCGCGCGTACTTTTCCCCCACGGGAAAAGTACGCAAAAGCGTGCCAGAACCTACGGTTCTGGACTCCCTTGATTCTGCAACGGCCACGTCGAGTGGCCGTGCAGAATTTAATTGTGCATGACCGCTCGATGCGGTCATTGCACAATCGTGACGGGGCGGCGCGTTCGCGCCGCCTCCCTATACGGGGGTGTTTACGCAGATTGGGTGGTGACTTGATGGCTTGGGTGCCCCTGAGTTGGAGGTTGTCCTTCTAGGAAATTGGCTCTTGAAGGACTCCGGCTGCCGCCCTGTTAAAGGGGTACTGCCCCGCAAGGGGGACGTTCTGTCGCGACTGCCCCGGGAGTACCCAAAGCGGTACGGTAGGGGCTGCCGATGACGTCGTCGGGTAGCCGCTTCGCCTCATACACGGGAGCCGGTTCGGTTTAGGACGGACAGATTACAGGACAAGCGCAAAACAAAACGGCACATGAGGGGATTCTCAAGGGCGGCGGAGCCCCCTTGAGCACGCTTTTGCTACTTTTCGCGTGCGCGAAAAGTAGGCCCTGCCCCGGCAGGGGCGAATCTATAATAAGATAGGCAGCAAGGCCGCCGCGCGGCGGCGGCAGGAAAACCTTAACGATTTCTTAATACATTTTTCTAAGAAGTACCTTGACAGATGAAATACATCCTGCTATGATAAGACCAATTTAAGGGACCGCCGCCCTGGGGCGGCGCGTCCCGGCGAAAGGAGTGTTTCTATTTTGTCCATTTCTGCGGATACCCTGCGGGGCCATACGGAAACCATCATCCTGACCCAGCTGATGCGGGGGGACAACTACGGCTATGAGATCAACAAAACCATCCAGCAGCGAACAAAGGGGGAGTACGGCTTCAAGGAAGCGACCCTCTATACCGCTTTCAAACGTCTGGAGAGCGCGGGCTTGATCTCCTCCTACTGGGGAGAGGACGGCCCGGGCGCCCGGAGGCGCTACTATTCCATCACCGATGAGGGCCGGAAGCGCTGGGAGGAAAACAGCCGTGAGTGGCAAACCACCAGGGCCCTGCTGGATGCCCTGATTTCTTTGGAGGAGGACTGATACCATGGAAAACATGAGGACAAGATTCATCATTGCGGTGACGGGCCGTCTGGCCGCCGCCGAGGATTCCACCGCCAAGGTGGAACTGATCGAGGAGCTGAGCGAGAACCTCTACAGCCGCTGGCAGGACCTGGTGGCACAGGGCATGGATGAGGGCGCGGCTTACGACAAGGCCCTGGAGGACCTGGGCAGCGTAGAGGAGCTGCTGGCCTATCTGGACAGCCTGGGTCCCGAGGGAGAACTGCCCCGGCAGGAGGGGAGCCAGAAGGATTACGCCGGCGACCTGCTGCGGGGAGTGAAGGACGTTTTCAATGAGACCGTGAGCCAGACCAAGGATGCAATGGAGCAGGCCAAGACCATTTTACTGGATGTGGAGCAGAAGCTGAAGGAGAAGTACCCCGATGGCTTCAAGGGCAAGGTGTACGTCCATTTCGACGGTGACGACGATGTAAAGCGGGAAGCCGAGCCCTCCGAGCCCGCGGAGCCTCAGGAGGCCGAAGCGGGGGAAAAGGAGAAGGGCTGGTCCTTTTCCCTGGGCTATAATAAGGAGCGGGGCGGCTTCTTCTGCGAGTCCAGCCGCAGCCGCAAGGTGGAGGGCACCCGTATTCCCTCCCAGGGGCTGAAGGGCGTGGATATCCAGGTCAACGGCGATGTGGACATCCTGCTGGACGTCGACCCCGAGGGCGGCATTGTTCTGGACGGCGATGTGGACAACCTGGAGACCCGGGTCAGCGACGATGGCGTGCTTTCCATCCGGCAGGGGAACACCGCTACGTCTTCCTTCTTTTTCCTGCGGGGCCTGGCGTCGGCGGATGTGCGGCTGACTCTGCCCCGGCGGTTCTGGGATTTTATCCAGATCTCCACTGTCAGCGGCGACGTGGATGTGGACGTGGGTCTGGAGACCGGGCAGCTTTCCATCAAGACCGCCAGCGGCGACGCACAGCTTAACGACATAGAGTTCCAGCAGCTGATTTTCCGCTCCGCCAGCGGCGACCTGGACGCCGGCGGTCTGAGCGGCCGTTCCGTCCTTGCGGAGACCGCCAGCGGCGACATCCAGCTCACGGGCCGCTTTGACGCCGTGCAGGTGAAAACGGCCAGCGGCGAGATCGAGCTGGAGGGCAGCGCCCGGGAACTGCGGTGCGGCACCGCCAGCGGCGACGTGGACGTACAGGTGGACCAGGTGCCCGAAGCGATGGAGCTGAGCTCCAAGTCCGGGGACTGCGAGGTGACCATGCCCTCCGGCGAGGGCTTCACCCTCCAGTTCAGCACGGTTTCCGGCGAGCTGGACAGCGACTTCCCCCTGGTAGGGCCCATTGGCACCCGCTCCGGCGAGGCCATCTATCTGGACGGCGGCGGACGGACCTTCCGCATGTCCAGCATCAGCGGAGACATTGCCCTGCGGCAGCAATAAGGAGAAGGAGAAGCGGACATGAACAAAAGATTGACGGATATTATAGCGTATTTGTACTGGCCGGGCCTGCTGATCGCGTTTCTGGTGGGTGACCGGTATGCCAGCCGCTTCCACCTCAACCAGGCCCTGGTGATCTCGATTGCCAGCACACTGGTGGGCGTCGTGGCTAAGTGGATGCCGCTGTTTGGCTGGCTGATCGCGCTGGTGGGCGGGCTGTTCTGCGCGCTGTGCTGGTTTATCGGCATCGTCAACGCCATCCAGGGCGTGGAGAAGGAAGTCCCCCTGCTGGGTCAGCTCCATCTGCTGTAAGGCATTTATTTTCAAGGCCGGACTGGAAAGCTTTTCCAGTCCGGCCATTCATATGGGGTAGGGAAGCTCCTGTGCAAGCGCTCTAGGCAGTGCCTGCGCCTGCCTTCAAAATGGGAAAGAAGCAGGTACAGACAAACCAAGGGGGCGTCCAGGCGGTCTTGAGACCTGGACGCCCCTCGGTTTTTCTATAGAGCCGATATGAAAGAAGAGAATATATTGTTTCCCGGCGCCGCCCCATCAGCGCCGGTGGAAACACAAAGAAAGCGCCCCGCAGCCGGAACCGCAGGACGCACACGGCCTCCCTGCATCACACAGCGAGGTCGAACATTCAGACGCATTGTTCCGGTTTCGGCGGAAAAAATCACCAGACTGCCCATGTATCTGACTTATCCCCGCCCGATGTTCCATCGGGGAGGCATCACAGTGACCGACTCGCGGGGCCTCTCACCCCATTCCATGTCGCCGCAGGCGCGGCGGCAGCTGGCACCATATTGATTTCGAAGTTATTATAGCACCTGGAGGCGGATTTGTAAAGGGGGAGAATTTGAGGAACTGAAAAGAATCCGTGACAAACACGCCTGCCTGTGATACAATAATAAAATACCGTTCCAATGGACGGACAAAGGGCGGACAGGTCCGCTTTCAGGAAAGTGAGTGACGACGCCATGTCCGAGTACGCCTTTTCCATATTTCCCAACGACAATTTTCTGGACTTCCGCCTGTTCCAGTATGGCTGGGAACAGTGCGAGCCGCTCTACTCCTTTGGTCCTTACGTCCGCAACCACTATCTGTTCCACTACGTCATCTCCGGGCGGGGCAGCCTGGTATCCAACGATGAAAACGGCGAAAGCCGCCACTATCAGCTGGAACCCGGCCAGGGTTTCCTGATCTGCCCCGGCCTGGTCAATACCTACACCGCCGACGAACAGCAGCCCTGGAAGTACGTCTGGCTGGAGTTTGACGGCCTGCGGGTGGCGGACTACCTGGATGCCGCCGGGCTGGGACCGGCCCAGCCCATCTACCGCGCCCAGAATGCCGGCGGTATCGCCGTGCGGGACCGGATGCTCTATATTTCCGACCACACCAACGCGTCCTCCCTCCATCTGGTAGGCCAGCTATGCCTGTTCCTGGACGAGCTGGTTCAGTCTTCCGCCGCCCGGAAGGAGAAGCAGAACGGCTCCCTGCGGGATTTTTACATTCAGGAGGCGGTGACCTTCATCAAGCAGAACTACTGGCGTGACATCACAGTGGAGGAGATCGCCGGGATCTGCCGGCTCAACCGCAGTTATTTCAGCAAGCTGTTCAAGGAGGTCATCGGCTGCACGCCCCAGGAGTTTCTGATCCGCCTGCGGCTGACCCAGGCGGCGGAGCAGATGCGGGGTACGAATGATCCCATCGGGGATATCGCCCGCCGGTGCGGGTATTCCAACCAGCTCCATTTTTCCCAGGCGTTCAAGAAGAGGTACGGGCTGCCGCCCAGGGAGTGGCGGAAGGAAAACAAGCCGGTAATACGGTAGATTGATCCTTTTTCGCGCCCGCGATTGCACGGCGCCGCGCGTTGCCCGGAATATCAATATTTTCAAGAGGTTTCAGGATATGACAAAGATTTTATTCGTCTGCCATGGAAACATCTGCCGCAGCCCCATGGCGGAGTTCATTATGAAGGACATGGTGAAAAAAGCGGGGTATGAGGACCAGTTCTCCATCGCCTCCGCCGCCACCAGCACGGAGGAGATCGGGAACCCCGTCTACCCCAACGCCCGCCGGAAGCTGGCCGAGCACGGCATCGGCTGCGCCGGGAAGACCTCCCGGCAGCTGACGGCGGAGGATTATAAACGGTACGACCTGCTCGTCGGCATGGATCAGGCCAATCTGCGGAACATGCGCCGCATCTGCGGCGGCGACCCGGACGGGAAGCTCCACCTGCTGCTGGAGTACGCCGGCCGCGCCGGGGACGTGGCCGACCCCTGGTACACCCGGAACTTCGACGAGGCCTGGCGGGACATCGAGGCGGGCTGCCGGGGCCTGCTGGACCGGCTGCGCGCGGGGCGGCAGTAAGCGCGGGCGGAACGCCCCGNCTGACGNGGAAACGTCCGGCCCTTTGCGGAGGGCCGGACGTTTTCAAAGCAGCAGTTCCGGCAGACAGGCCGCCAGAAACATCACTGCCGCCGCNGCCANAGCCAGCGCCATCAGCAGATACCGCCTGCGCAGCAAAAATACAACGATCCGGTCCTTTCTCATAGCAANGNCCTCCCCGCGAATTCCTTCCATTCTATGCGNGGGGACAGGCGGTTTATGTCNNGAAAGGCCGTCCGCCGTGTCAAACGGCGGACGGCCTNTGCNCTATTTCACAAATTGTTCGATGGCCCGGTTCAGCTCGTCGATGGCGGNGCGGTCCCTGGTCTCCAGGGCGTCCACGATGCAGTGCTCCAGATGGTCCTTCAGGATCACCTTGCCGGTGTTGTTCAGGGCGCTGCGGACNGCCGAGAGCTGGATNAGCACCTCCGANCAGTCCCGGCCCTCCTCNACCATGGCCTTTACCCGCTCCAGNTGGCCGATGGCCCGGGCCAGNCGGTTCACCACCGCCCGGGTCTGNGTATGGCTGTGGGTGTGNCCGTGGGNNTGCTCGTGGGGAATGCCGTGCTCGTGCATNTAGGCGTGATCCGGATNNTCCGGACCGTACTGCGTTTTTTCTTCGCTCATGGNCNGCGTCCTCCTTGNTCTGATTCTGNTTGTCAACATTTTAACAGACCGCNGGGAGAAACGCAACCCCNGGCNGGGGATATATTATTTNGCCATGAACGCCTCGATCTCCTCNATGCTGCGGGGGATNTCCGNNGAGAGGTTGACGCAGCCGTCCTCCGTNACCAGGCAGTTGTCCTCCAGACGGAAGCCGATGCCCCACTCCTCCACGTAGATGCCCACGTCCACGCAGAACACCATNCCCGCCGCCACCGGGCGGGTCATGTCCACCTGGTCNTGGACGTCCCAGCCCACNTGGTGGGCGCCGCCGTGCCACATGTANTTCTCCGGGGCCTCGTCCTCCCCCAGCAGGCCGGTTTCCCGCAGGAGGNCGCCGCAGTACTGGTGNCAGAGNNTGTCCACGTCCGCCATGGGCATTCCCGGNTTGATGATGGAGAACATGTGCTGGGAGGTCNTNTAGGCGCACTCGTACAGCNGGCGCTGGCGGGGNGAGAANTTCCCGTTGCAGGGCCAGCTGCGGGACACGTCGGTACACATCCCGTCCCAGGCCGCGCCCACGTCNTTNAGCACCAGNTCNCCGTCNTGNGCCTGNCCGGTGTAGCTGTAGTAGTGGATGCAGAAGTTGTTCNGNCCCGCCGCGATGATGGAGGCGAAGGCCGGNGCGAGNACGCCCCGNCNNGTCAGCTCGCGGTCAAATTCGGCCTTGTANTCGTACTCGTACATGCCGGGNCTGGACGCTTTCATCATGGCCTCGATGCCCGCTTTGGTGACGGTCATGGCTTTTTTCATNGCCTCGATCTCGCAGGGCNTCTTGATNGTGCGCTGGGCGCACAGCTGCCTGTGGCAGTTTTTGANNTGNAGNNGNANGTANTCCTTCGTGANCNTGGCNGCGAAGCGGNAGGCCTCGCTGTCCGGGTCNTCCGGANTTTTCTTCCACAGNTCCAGCGCCAGCGCNTGGTAGNTCCCGGACAGNGCGTCCGNGTGNAANANGCCGGTGAACCGGTCCAGCGGCAGCACCGTNTCCACGCCGCTGCGGGCGGTGATTTCCTCCGGCTTCAGCCNGCGGCCCGTCCAGCGCTCCGCCATGGGGTCCGGCGGCAGGGCGAAGANCGTCTCCTCCACNCCGGNNCCGGTTTTCTTTGCCAGGAAGATAAAATCNTGNACCTCCGCGCCGTCCAGGCCGGTGAGGTAGACGAAATTNCNGNNNGCNAAAAAGGGNTANTCCGCNTCCGCCGACTGGGGCAGCACCCGTCCGGCGAAGCAGACGANAAGGGTGCCCTCCTCCAGGGAGCGGTACAGNTCTTTTCGGTTTTCTTCGTGAAACNNACNATCCATGGCTGNTCAGGCTCCTTCCCGCCNGATCAGCGCACGGCGATCGCTTCGATNTCGANNCGCGCGTCCTTGGGCAGGCGGGCNACCTCCACGGCGCTGCGGGCNGGNGGNTCGCCGGGGAAGAANTCGGCGTAGGCCTCGTTCATNGCGGCNAAGTCGTNCATGTCCTTGAGGAACACGGTNGTCTTGATNATGTTCTCCATCCCCAGNCCCGCCTGNGCCAGGATGGCCTTGATGTTCTCCAGNGACTGGCGGGTCTGGGCGGCGATGCCGCCCTCGGCGAAAGCGCCGGTGGANACGTCGATGGGAAGCTGGCCGGAGGTNATGACGACGCAGCCGCCGTCNACGCCCTGGGAATAGGGGCCGATGGCCGCGGGGGCNGCGGAAGTGGCAAGNACTTTTTTCATAGGGAAAACCCTCCTTNATGATGATACCCTCATTTTACCAGTATTTCCGCAAAAGTCAATCGCGGCGTCCGCCGGAGGAAATTNNCCTTGCAATTCTGNGCGCCAGGTTTTACAATAAACGCAGGAAAANTGTCGGAAANTNTTCGGGATGGAGGCCGTCGTATGCGGGAAGGAAAACATTGCAGGCCCCNAAAGCGCGCCGTNTGGCCGGCGGCGCTGNTGATCGTCCTGGCGGCGGGGATCGCGGCGGCGCTGNTNTTCNCNCGGCTGCCGCGTCAGGAGCGGGAGGAANCGCCCGCCTTTTCCGANCAGGNTCTTCCCCCGGCTCCTGTCCCGGAACCGGANCCNGNTCCCGAGCCTGTTCCNGAACCTGAGCCGGAGCCNGAACCCGAGCCGGAACCGGCGGAACTGGCGCTGGCGGGNATGAGNCTGCGGGAAAAAATCTGNCAGATGTTTATTGTCTTTCCGGAGACCGTCNTNGATGTGAGCTGCATGACCGCNGCGGATGAGACGGCCCGGGNGGGGNTGGAGGAATACCCGGTGGGCGGGTTTCTCTATGAAAAGAAAAATATGCTCAGNCAGGAGCAGCTGCGGACNATGCTGGACGCCGTTCAGGACTATGCCAAAATCCCGCTGNTGTTTACCTGCGATGAGGAGGGCGGACAGGTCAANCGNCTGATGAGCAGCGTAGGGACCACCTGGTTTGACTCCATGCTGCNCTATANGGACGAGGGAGCCGNCACNGCCAGGGACAACGCCCGGACCATNGGNNNGGATATGGCCTCCTGCGGCTTCAATATGGACTTNGCGCCGGTAGCCGANGTGTGGTCCAATCCGAAGAACAAGGTCATCGGCACCCGGGCCTACAGCGANGANTTCCAGCAGGCCGCCGNNNTGGTAGCGGCGGCNGTGGAGGGNTTTCATGAGGGCGGGGTGGCCTGCACCCTCAAGCACTTCCCCGGTCATGGGGACACCTCCGCCGATACCCACTACGGCGCGGTGTATGTCCACAAGACGCTGGACGNGCTGCGCCGGGAGGAGCTTCTGCCNTTCCAGGCGGGGATNGACGCCGGGGCGGANGNGGTGATGATGGGNCATCTNATTGTGGACCAGGTGGACGATCAGCCGGCNCTTTTCTCCTANGCNATTGTNACGGAGCTTCTGCGGGAGGAGATGGGNTTTGACGGCGTGGTCATCACCGACAGCCTGCAAATGCAGGCCATGACGGACTACTACGGCAGCGCGGAGATTGCNGTGANNGCGGTACAGGCCGGNGTGGACATGCTGCTGTGCCCCATGNATCTGGACAAGGCGATCGANGCGCTGACCCAGGCCGTGGAGGACGGGGAGATTTCCGNGGANCGGCTGGACGNGAGCGTCCTGCGGATTTTGCGGCTCAAGCAGCGNTNCGGCCTGCTGGAGAACGCGGAAGCGGCCNCCGGCCNGGAGGAATAAGGCAGAGAAGCCGCGCGGTCACAAACCGGTGTGACCGCGCGGCTTCTCCCCGCCTTTTCACAGTTTACAGCAGCGCTTCTACCTGCGCCCTTTCAGGCATGGAGCGGATGGCTCCCTTCTTGGTGGTGACCAGATAGGCCGCCGTGTTGGCGAAGCGCAGCATAGCCGTCAGATCGTCCGCCGTCAGGCCCTCCAAGCCGTGGTCCAGCACGAAGTTCAGTACGCAGGCGCAGAAGGTGTCCCCCGCGCCGGTGGTCTCAATGGTGTCGGGACGGTTGATGGCGGGCACAAATACCCGCTCACCGCCGTAGTAGGAGTAGCTTCCGTCCGGTCCCGCCGTCACGTTCAGAATGCGGATGTTGGGATATTTCTCCCTCAGGATGGCGGCGCCCTTGTCGAAATCCGTCTCCCCGGTCATGAACTCCAGTTCGTTGTCGGCGATTTTCAGAATATCGCACCGGGCCAGACCGTAGGAAATCTGCGCCCGGGCATCCTCCAGATCCGCCCACAGCGGGGGCCGGAGGTTGGGGTCGAAGGAGATCAGCGCGCCGCCCTTTTTCGCGATGTCGATGGCCTTGCAGGTGGCCTTCCGCACGCCCTCGTGGGTCATGGACAGGGTGCCGAAGTGGAAGATCCGGCAGCCCGCGATAACGTCCTCCGGGATTTCGTCCTCCGTCAGCATCATGTCCGCGCCGGGGTTGCGGTAGAAGGAGAAATCCCGGTCGCCGTTCTCCAGCTTCTTGACAAAGGCCAGGGTGGTCCGGGCGTCTCTGTCCGCCACCAGGTAGTCCATGCAGATGCCCGCGTCCCCGGCCACCTTCCGCAGCAGCTGGCCGAACATGTCGTCCCCCACCTTGCCCACGAAAGCGCAGTCCCGGTCCAGCTTTTTCAGCATGGCCAGCACGTTGCAGGGGGCGCCGCCGGGGTTGGCCTCGAAAAGGGCGTTGCCCTGGCCGCTGAGTCCGTTTTCCGTGAAGTCAATCAGAAGCTCTCCCAGAGCCACCACGTCAAACCGTTTCGCCGTCATGTTTATTCCTCCTCGTCAAAAATCAGATCATATTTCTCCACGTCCATCAGCACCGGGCCGCCGGCCTCGAAGCTGATGACGCCGGCCTCCTGCCGGGTGTAGATCACCGAACTGGCGGCCTGCTCGCCGTCGTTGACGAATACCTCCAGACTGAACCGGTCCAGAACGATCCGCAGCTTGATCTCTCCGCCCAGATAGCGCACAAAGAAACTCCGGGTATGTACGATATCGTGGGGCAGGCCGCTGCGGGTGCGGTCGATTTTCAGCGTACCGTCGCTGGGCCGGTAGCGGATGATGGTCTCATGCTCGCCGTCCTTGGCCACCCGGACGCGGAACCAGCGGTAGAGCTCATTCCCCGTGGGCCGGACGGTGATGGTCATGTCCAGCGTCCGCCCCTGGACCCCCGGCAGCGTGATTTCGCCGCTGACGGGGATATTCCGGTGCAGGACGCACTGCCCGCGATAGGCTTCCAGTTCCCGCACCGGGTTCTGGATGAGCCGCCCGTCCCTCACGGACAATTCTCTCGGCAATGTCATCTGCCCGAACCAGCGGCAGCGGCAGGGCTTGGCCCCTGTGGTGGCCCAGTTCTGCATCCAGGCGATCATCACCCGCCGTCCGTCCCCTGTCAGCAGGGTCTGGGGGGCGTAGAAATCCAGACCGTAGTCGATGGCCTGCACATGCCGCCGCTCAAAGCCCTTTCCGTCGGGGTCATAGTCCCCGATGAGGCACAGTGTGCCGTTGCCCGCGTGGAACTCCAGCCCCACGGGACTCATCTCCTGGGGGCTGGTCAGCAGGACGTGCTTCCCGTCCAGCGGGAAGAAGTCCGGACACTCCCACATTTTGCCGTACTGGTTGTTACAGCGGTCCAGAATCCGGACAAGCTCCCACTTCACGGCGTCAGCGCTGCGGTAGAGCAGGACGGCGCCGCTGCCGTCTTCGGTGCGGTTGCCGATGACGGCGTAATAGGTCCCGTCCTCTTCCCGCCAGATTTTGGGATCACGGAAGTCGATGAAACTGCCGCCCTCGGGCAGGTCCTTCTTGTCCAGCACAGGATTATCCGGGCATTTTTCATAATCCATCCCGTCGCCGATGGCGATGCACTGGGTCTGGATGTCCTGGATAAATCCATCCGGATTGTGTCCCCGCTGCACGCCGGTGTACAGCAGCAGCTGCCGCCCGTCGGGCAGTTCGATGGCGCTGCCGGAGAAGCAGCCCGCCGCGTCGTAGTTCCGGTCAGGGGCGATGGCCGCCGGCAGGCGCTCCCAGCGGATGAAATCCTTTGTTTTCAGGTGCCCCCAGTGCATGGGGCCCCACTCGTTGGAGTAGGGGTGGTACTGGTAAAATAAATGGTATTCGCCCTTGTACAGTGAAAATCCGTTGGGATCGTTCATCCACCCGATGGTGGGGGCGGCGTGGAAGGCGGGCCGCTCGGCGGCGGGGATATGGGGTCCATACTGGGCCTCAAAGTCACGGGCCCTCTGAAGGGCTTCGCTTATCATATGGTTGTTCCTCCTGCAATGGAAAATGATGGATGCGCAGGCAATTGGGAAAGCCGCGGGGAAACAGCTGAAGCTCCCGCTTTACCGCGCCATTCTCTCCGCGAACGCCCTGCCGCGCTCCGCCACGCCGGGCAGCCTGACGAGGCTGCCTTTTTCGTTGGCGGTCTCCAGCATGCAGAAGTCAGGCGGAAGGTAAAAACTCTTGTTCATATTGAGGCTGGAAATCAGCTGCCGGGCCAGCAGGTCGCCGCCGGAGTAGCCGGAGACGATCAGGCCGTAGAGCCGCTTGTCATAGAACCGGCTCTGGCGGAAAAGGGCCGTGAGGCGGTTGACGAAAGCGGTGAGATTGGCGGACAGCGCGTCGTTATAATTGGCGCAGAGCATCACCAGGGCGTCGCACTCCCGGACCGCCGGGAAGACCTCGTCCACCATGGGCCCACCGTAGAAGCACCCGCCCTGCTCCCCGAAGTGGAGGCAGGTGGTGTAGGCGCAGCCGTTGCAGTCGGCGATGGTGCCGTTGCGCAGGCACAGCTCCTGGATCTCCATGGTATCCGGCAGGTTCTGCTTCACCAGCTCCCAGAGGGCCAGGGTGTTGCTGGTGGACCGGACGGAGGCGTGGAGGGCCAGGAGTTTTCTGATGGGCGGCAGGGGGGGCCAGTAGAGCAGGCGCTCGATCAGCTCCTCCATGGCCAGGGAGAAGGCGGCGGCCTCGCCGGTGCCGTGGATCTCCGCCTGGACCCGGAAGTTCCGCAGGGACCCGGTGGCCTCCACCAGGGGCCGTCCTAAAAAAGCGCAGCCCGCCATGTTGGCGGACAGCACCAGGTCCCGGGCCACGTCCTTGGTGTACAGTTCCCCCTGGCCGGTAACGACGGCCCCGGCGGTGCAGCCGTCCAGACGGGCCTCCCCCCGGCGGAGGGCGGAGAGCATTTTGTAGTACGCCAGACTGCAGCCGCCCTCGTCCAGGGCCACGGCGAACAGCAGGCGTTCCCCTTCCAGGCCCTCCAGTCCCTCCACCGGGTCCCGCCAGGCGGTCCCGGCGGGCAGCAAAGGGGCCAGAAGGTCTTTCAATTGTTGGCTGTAGGGCCGGTTTTCCGGCAGGATAACGGTCATAGACGTCTCTTCTCCGCTTATCCGATATGCACCAGCTGCTCCACGCCGATGGAGGTGACCATGGCCCCGGCCTCGGTGCGCAGGCCGTGCTCCTTGGAAACGGCGTCCATGATGCGGTTGCGGATGTCCGTGGGAGCCACGATAAAGATCAGTTCCTTCTCCGCCTGGAGGGTGGTGATGCCGGAAGACTGGGCAAAGCTCTCGTCCCCCGCCCAGCGGCCGCGGATGATGGTGCCGCCCCTGGCCCCGGCCTTCCGGGCGGTCTCCATGACGGACTCAGTGTAGCCCTGGTTCACGGTGACCAGGATCATGCTGCTTTTCTGCTGGTTTTCCATAGGCTCGCTCCCTTCGCTTTCCGGCCTGGTTTTCAGATCGATGTAGGCGGCGATCAGGCTGCTCACCGCCGTCAAAGATACGGTAAAGGCGATGCCCCGCCCCGGGGCCGCTCCCCGCAGCTCGTCGTCCAGTTTATCCAGCAGCGTTCTGGCGGCGGTGCGGGTGGTGATGCTGAGAAGAATGTCCTTCTCCGACCCGCCCAGGCCCAGGATATCCAGGATCTCCGAGGTGGCGGTGCCCTGTCCCTCGCAGCGGATGTGGGTAAAGACCTGGTTCTTGTTGTACAGCTTCGCCAGCCTGCTGCCGCTGCCCCGCTCCACGATGGACATGATAAGGGTCATCTGTTCTGGTTTTTTCATGGCTGGCCCTCCTTTAGTCGTAGTAGAGGACGCAGTCCTCCACCTTTGCCATTTCAGCCTTCAGCGCGTCGTCGGCCAGACGCTTGCGCACCCGGCCCGCCAGGCCCAGCAGCTGGATGGCGACCAGCGGCGTCATGGCCACCAGGGCCACCAGACCGAAGGCGTCGGTCATCAGGTTGCCCCCCGCCGCCTGACATGCCCCCATGGCAAAGGGCAGCAGGAAGGTAGCGGTCATGGGTCCCGAGGCCACGCCGCCGGCGTCGAAGGCCACGCCGGTGAACAGCTGGGGCACGAAGAAGGTCAGTGTCAGGGAGATGGCGTAGCCGGGGATGATGAACCACAATATGGATATCCCCGTCAGCACCCGCAGCATGGCGATGCCGATGGAGATAGCCACGCCGATGGACATGCCCTGCCGCATGGCGGACTGGGAGATGGAGCCCATGGAGACCTCCTCCACCTGCTTGACCAGCACGTGGACCGCCGGCTCGGCGGCCACGATGAAGTAGCCCATGATCATGCCCACGGGGATGAGCAGGAAGGGCATCCGCCCCGTGGCGATGGTTTTTCCGATCAGCTCTCCCGCGCCCATAAAACCTACGTTGACGCCGGTGAGGAACATGACCAGCCCAACGTATGTATAGACCAGGCCGCTGGCGATCCGCAGCAGCTTCTTCCGCTTGAAACGCCGTGTGGACAGCTGGAACAGCAGGAACACGGCGCAGATGGGGATCATGGCCGTGGCGACTTCCCGGGCGTAGTGGGGGATGGCGGAGACGAATTCCCGGGCGGCGTCCCGGGTGGTGGCTATGTCCGCCAGGGTGGTGGGCGTATAGTTGGCGCTGTCGGGGGCGTAGCAGATGCCAAGGATCAGCACCGAGAGGATGGGCCCGATGCTGCACAGGGCCACCAGGCCGAAGCTGTCGCTGGTGGCGTTCTTATCGTTTCGCACCGAGGCGAGGCCCACGCCCAGGGCCATGATGAAGGGCACCGTGATCGGCCCGGTGGTCACGCCGCCGGAGTCGAAGGATACGGGGATGAAGTCGTTAGGGGTAAACAGGATCGCCAGCACGAAAGCGCCCACATAGAAGCCGACCAGCAGCCGGGACAGGGGGATTTTCAGCATCACGCGCAGCAGGGCCACCACCAGGAACAGCCCCACTCCGGCGGCCACGGTGAAAATCAGCACCTGGTTGGGGATGGCGGGCACCTGTTGGGCCAGCACGGTCAGATCCGGCTCCGCCACGGTGATGAGCAGCCCCAGTACAAAGGCGGCCGCCAGCGGGACCGCCATATGTTTGGCCCGGCTCATGGTCACGCCGATAGCGCTGCCCATGGGGGTCATGGACATGTCCACCCCCAGGGTGAACATTCCCACGCCCACGATCAGCAGGAAGGCCCCGAACAGGAACAGCACCAGCACCCCCGGCGTCAGGGGCACGATGGTGATGCTCAGGGCCATCACGATAGCGGTGATGGGCAGCACGGAGGACAGGGACTCCTTTATTTTTTCCAGCAGTTGGGGGTTAATGCGCACGTAAGGCTCCTTTCCCGCCCCGGGGGGACGAAGCAAATATTTTCCTGTTTATCAGTATACCGAATTTCCTCGCTGCTGTCCAGTGTTTTTGAAAATAAACGGCAGGGAACGTCCCCTGAAAATCCCCCTTGACATTTAGCCTACAAGATGTTATCCTGCATTTAGACTACAACATGTAGGCCAAAGGAGGATTACGCTATGATCCAACAGGTATCGGATTCCGAACTGGAGCTGATGAAGATCGTCTGGGCCGGGGGCGGGACCGCCCGTTACGCCCAGATCATGGAGGAGCTGGAGAAGGCGGGGAAGACCTGGCAGAAAAACACGGTCATCACCCTGCTGTCCCGTCTGGTGGACAAGGGGCTGCTCAGGACCAGCAAGATCGGGCGGCGGAACGAGTATGCCGCCCTGGTCTCCCAGGGCGAGTACCAGGCCCAGCAGGCCCGGACCCTGGTAGGCAAGCTCTACGCCGGGGACGCCCGGGGGCTGGTGGCCACCCTCATTCAGGGGGAGATGCTGTCGGCGGAGGATTACGAGGAATTGAAGCGATTCTGGGAGGATGGAAAGAAATGACGGAGGGACTGAAAACTATCCTGTCGCTGTCCCTGTCCGGGTCGCTGGTAATCGGGGCGGTCTGGCTGCTGGGGAGGCTGGCCCGGGGACGGGTCAGCCGGCGGTGGCAGTACTACATCTGGCTGATAGCGGTGCTGCGGCTGCTGCTGCCCTTCGGGCCGGAGAGCAGCCCGGCGGAGGAGCTTACCCTGCGGGTGGAGCGAACCGCCGTATACGCCGTGGGCCTGCCGGAGGTCCCCGTGGCCGCCGACACCAACCCGGAATATGCCGAAGCCGCCGGACTTGTGCAGGACCCGGAACAGCCCTCCCGGCTGCGGGAGATCGGGGCGGCGGCGCTGGACCGCCTGTGGGTGGTGTGGCTGGCGGGGGCGCTGGCGCTGCTGATTCGGAAGGCCACCGCCTATCAGAGCTTTGTCCGCTATATGCGGGCGGGCTGGACGGCGATAGAGGACCCGGCGGTGCTGGATCAGGCGGCGGAAGCCGGGGTGGCAGTGGGGGTGAAGCGTCCGGTGGAGGTCTATGTCAACCCCATGGCGGCGTCGCCGCTGCTGCTGGGGACGTTCCGTCCCAGGGTGGTGCTGCCCAGTGCGGAGCTGCGGTCGGAGGATCTGCGGTGGGTGCTGAGGCACGAGCTGACCCACTGCCAGAGATGGGACGTGGCCTATAAGTGGCTGGTGCAGCTGACGGTCTGCGTCCACTGGTTCAATCCTCTGGTCCACTGGATGAGCCGGGAAGTGGAGCGGGTCTGCGAATTATCCTGTGATGAGGCGGTGCTGTGGAAGCTGGACGAGACTTCCCGGCGCGGCTACGGGGACGCGCTGCTGCGGACTATGGAAATCGGAGGCGGTTACAGGGCCAACCCGCCCGCTGCCACCCTGGGGGAGAGCGGGACACTGTTGAAAGAAAGGCTGGATGCGATCATGAATTTCAGGAAGCTTGGAAAATCCGCCGCCGCGCTGTCCCTGGCGCTGGCGGTGATGCTGGGGCTGACCGCCGCGGCGGCGGGAGCGTATACCGGGATGCCCACGCGGGAGGGCGGGACGGGCGCACTCTACAACAAGGCAGCGGAGACCGGGAACACAGATGAGGCACGGCTGGAGGCATATCTGGATGCCCGGGAGACTGCTATGTATAAGGCGTGGGGCGTCACCAAGACGGAGGGGATGTATTACTACCAGGGCGAGCGGGTGAACATTTTCCTGGACTATCAGGAGGACAACGGTTTTTATACGATGTCCATGGACCCCAAAGGCAGTCTGAATATCAGGATCGTCCGGAACGCGGACGGCGTAATCACCGGCGTAAAGGAACTGACCCAAACGGAGATCAACGACCTGTTCGGAACGAAAGAGGACAAGGACGATGATTGGGATTGGGATTGGGATTGGGACGATGAAGCCTGGGACAAATCGGAAAAGGACCGGACGGCGGCCTACAAGGCCCACGGCGTCACCCGGGACGGCAAAAATTATTATTACCAGGGCGAGCTGGTGAACATTTTTCTGGACCTCCGGCCCAACAAGAGCTTTTACACGCTGGATAAGAACCCCGCGGGCACGGTCAACATCAAGATCGTCCGAAATGAGGACGGGGAAATCACCGGGGTGGCCTACCTGACAGAAAAAGAGATTGCTGAGCTGTTTGAGGGCGGGGACGAACATGTTGTGAAGGTGGACGTCGACAGCGTGAGCAACGGCGAATACGTCTGGCTGGGGACCTTCCAACTGGACGAGGGAGACACAGTCTACTACGATGTTTCGGCGGAGAAGGGAGAGCGGCTGAGCGTCGGCTTTGCCAAGCCGGGGGTGAAAAAGCCGCAGACCACCTATATGACCATCACCAACCGGCGCACGGATGGGGAGCTGGAAGTTGAATCCGGTTCCATGACCTGGGAGGACCCGTTGGAGGCGGGGGAGTACAGTCTGTTTATCCACACCAAGGGCGGTGTGCTGGAAAATGTGACGGGATATGTAACGATCGTGAAAAGCTGAAAAGGCAGGACGCGCCGTGAAGCGCGTCCTGCCTTTTTACCGTTCCGGGTAGTCCATGCCTTTCGGCAGGCCGAGGATATAATCGGCGGAGACGTTGTAAAATTTACAAAGTTTGATAAGATCGTCAAGACCGTATCTTGTTTCTCGCAATTCATATTTTGATACTGTAGATTGCGTACAGCCCAAAACACCGGCAATTACTTTTTGCCCGATGTCGCGGTCTTGTCTGAGCGCGGTTAGACGGTCAACATAATCATAACTCACATAAATCACCCTTGTATATCATAAAAAGTCTGAATCCGACTATTTACAAATAGGCGGATTTCGACTATAATGTGTCAGGGAGGTGAGCGATATGCAAGGTCATTACGTCAAATCAAAAGGTATTCATGTTTCCATCCCGGAACCAGCCTATCATCAGCTGAAAAAGATATCAGAAGAGACTGGGCGGACCGTCCCGGGGTATATCCGGCATTTGATCATTCAGGAATTTCAACGTTTAGGACTGCCTTTGTGTATAACCATCTAACAACGAGAAGGGACCGGGAGGACTTGTGAAAAGCCCGCCCGGTCCCTTTTGCTTCCGAGATATTCCCCCTGTAAGCAAAAACAGGGATCACATCGTTTGATGCGATCCCTGTTTCAATGCTTTCAGGGGATAACCCCTCAAAAATCCTCTTACTTCAGGCTCTCCGCAACAGCCACGGCCACGGCGACAGTCGCGCCGACCATCGGATTGTTGCCCATGCCCAGGAAGCCCATCATCTCCACGTGAGCGGGGACGGAGGAGGAGCCGGCGAACTGCGCGTCACTGTGCATCCGGCCCATGGTATCGGTCATGCCGTAGGAAGCGGGGCCGGCGGCCATGTTGTCGGGGTGCAGGGTACGGCCCGTGCCGCCGCCGGAGGCGACGGAGAAATACTTCTTGCCCTGCTCGCCGCACTCCTTCTTGTAGGTGCCGGCGACGGGGTGCTGGAAGCGGGTGGGGTTGGTGGAGTTGCCGGTGATGGACACATCCACGCCCTCCAGGTGCATGATGGCCACGCCCTCGCGGACGTCGTCAGCGCCGTAGCAGCGGACATCGGCCCGCTCGCTCTCGCTGTAGCGGATCTCCTTGACCACGTTCACCTTGCCGGTGCTGTAGTCGAACTGGGTCTGCACATAGGTGAAGCCGTTGATACGGGAAATGATCTGGGCGGCGTCCTTGCCCAGACCGTTAAGGATGACGCGCAGGGGCTCCTTGCGGGCCTTGTTGGCGTTCTTTACGATGCCGATGGCGCCCTCGGCGGCGGCGAAGGACTCGTGGCCGGCCAGGAAGGCGAAGCACTTGCTCTCATCGCTGAGGAGCATAGCGCCCAGGTTGCCGTGGCCCAGACCGACCTTGCGGTCGTCGGCGACGGAACCGTCGATGCAGAAGGCCTGGAGGCCCTCGCCGATGGCGGTAGCGGCCTCAGCGGCGGTCTTGACGTTCTTCTTCAGAGCGATAGCCGCGCCCACGCAGTAGGCCCAGCAGGCGTTTTCGAAGCAGATGGGCTGGATGCCCTTGACGATCTCGTAGGGGTCAAAGCCCTTCTCCTGGCAGATGGCGCGGCACTCCTCGACATCCTTGATGCCGTACTGAGCGAGGACGCCGTTGATCTTGTCGATTCTTCTCTCGTAGCTTTCAAACAGAGCCATAATTCTTGTCCTCCCCTCTTATTCGTGCCGGGGGTCAATATACTTGACCGCCGCGTCAAACTGGCCATAGTGGCCCTTGGCCTTCTCCAGGGCGGTGTTGGCGTCGTCGCCCTTCTTGATGAAGTCCATCATCTTGCCCAGGTTCACGAACTCATAGCCAATGACCTCGTCGTCCTTGTTGAGGGCCATGCGGGTGCAGTAGCCCTCGGCCATCTCCAGGTAACGGGGGCCCTTGGAGTGGGTGGCGAACATGGTACCCACCTGGCTGCGCAGGCCCTTGCCCAGGTCTTCCAGGGAAGCGCCCACGGCGAGGCCGTCCTCGGAGAACGCGGACTGGGTGCGGCCGTAGACGATCTGGAGGAACAGCTCGCGCATAGCGGTGTTGATGGCGTCGCACACCAGGTCGGTGTTCAGGGCCTCCAGAATGGTCTTGCCGATGAGGATTTCGCTGGCCATAGCGGCGGAGTGGGTCATGCCGGAGCAGCCCAGGGTCTCCACCAGGGCTTCCTGAATGATGCCCTCCTTGACGTTAAGGGTCAGCTTGCAGGCGCCCTGCTGGGGAGCGCACCAGCCCACGCCGTGGGTAAAGCCGCTGATGTCCTTGATTTCCTTGGCCTGGACCCATTTGCCCTCCTCGGGGATGGGAGCGGGACCATGGTACGCGCCCTTAGCGACCGGGCACATGTGCTGGACTTCGGTAGAATAGATCATGGCGAATCTTCCTTTCCTTTTTATTTGAACAAGTTGATACCTTTTTGTTCTTGCGTGGTCATTTTTCCAGATTTTACTATGAGACGCACTGCTTAAATTATAGGGAAAAGTCAGGGAATTGTCAATCCCTTCTTTGCCGCCTCCGGCGGCAAACGGGGAATTTTTCGATTCGCGGCCCCGGGAGCTCCCCGCCCCCGGACCCCGGGCCTACTTTTTGTGTGAACAAAAAGTAGGCAAAAAGTCACTTGAACCTACGGTTCAAGACTCCCTGATATTTACGGGGGTTAGTCACCACTGGGCAATAATTTGCCGGATTGGGTGCCCCTGAGTTGGAGGTTGTCCTTCTGGGAGCTTGGCGCTTGAAGGACTCCGCCTGCCGGCCTGTTAAAGGGGTACTGCCCTGCAAGGGGGACGTTCTGTCGCGACTGCCCCGGGAGAACCCAAAGCGGTACGGTAGGGACACCCAAATACGTCCTTGGATAGCCGCTTCGCCCGATACACGGGGCCCGGTTAATTTAGCCCGGACGGACTACAGGACCCGCGCAAAACAAAACGACATATTAGGGGATTCTCAAGGGCGGCGAAGCCCCCTTGAGGGTGCTTTTGCTTCTTTTCGCACAAGCGAAAAGAAGGCCCGCCCCGGCAGGGGCAAATCTATAATAAGATAGGCAGTTAGGCCGCCGCGCAGCGGCGGCAAGAAGCGGCGCCGCTATTCCAAATACGCGTCAAGCAGCCGAAGGGTGCTGCAAACCCCCTTCCGGTGGCTCCTCTCATACCCATGAGAGGCATATACCCCGGGGCCAATGAGCCCATGCCGCAGATCGTGTCCGGCCCGCAGCGTTGCCTCCACGTCGGACCCATAATAAGGATATACGTCCACCGCGAAATCCGCGCCGCCCCGGTGGGCGGCGTCAATGAGCCCCGAAACCACCTCGTAGTGGTAAGGCCCCCCGCTGTCCTTGGCGCAGATGGAAACCTTCCGCTCATCGCACGCCAGACCGTCTCCGACGCACCCCATGTCCACACTGATGGCCTCGCTGACGCCCTCCGGCACGGAGCCTGCGCCGCCGTGTCCTACTTCCTCAAATACCGTGATGTGCTGCCAGACCCGGCGTCTGGGCTTGATTTCGCCCGCTGCGGCCTGCGCCGCCAGCTCCAGCAGAATTGCCACCGACAGCTTGTCGTCCAGAAACCGGCTCTTGATATATCCGGAGTCCGTTACCCGCGTCCGGGGCTCAAAGCACACGATGTCCCCGGGCAGGATGCCCAGCTTCTCCACGTCCTCCCGGCTGGAGACCTCCTCGTCAATGAGGACCTCCATGGCTTTGTATTCCCGCTTTGCGCCGTGATAATCCCCGTTGACGTGGACCGAGGCGTTTTTCATCTGGAAGGTCCCCGTGTAAATTTTGCCGGAGCGGGTCACGATCCGCACGTTTTCCCCTTCGGCGTTATTGGGCTCCATGCCGCCTAAGGGCGTCAGGTGAAGCCGTCCCGCGCCGGAAATTTCCGTTACCATGCCGCCCAGGGTGTCCAGATGGGCCTCCAGCAGCAGGCCGTCCTCCGCCGGGGCGTCCGGGTTCAGGCACACCAGCACGCCGCCCTTCCGGGTCATTTCAGGGCGCAGGCCCATGGCCTGATAGACGCCCACCACATGTTCCGCCGCCCGCCGGGTATAGCCCGATGGGCTGTCGATTGCCAGCAGTTCCACTGCCCGCCGGACGCAGTTATCCGTCAGCTGCTCCATTCTCTGTTCTGATACCATAAGGATTTTCCTCCATCATTATAATAAACCGCCGGATGGAATTTCTATCCATCCGGCGGTCATTATAGCATGTTGTCCGGGAAAACGCAACTTACGCGATCCGCTTGGCGCCCACATAGTAGCCGCCATAGTAGCTCTCATACAGGGAGCTAATCCGCACGCCGCCGCTGTGGCTGGAGGAAGCGTGGATGAAGTCGCCGTCACCGATGTAGATACCCACATGGGAGCAGGCTTTGCCGCCGCTGCGGGAGGGATCACAGAAGAACACCAGGTCACCGGCCTGCAGATCAGCGCGGGCCACGGTGGTGCCCAGGGAGCTCTGCCACTGAGAGGTGGCGGAGTGGGGCAGATTGTAACCGTACTGATCGAATATGTACATGGTAAAACCGGAACAGTCAAAACCCTTGGAAGAAGCGCCGCCGTAAACATAGCGGGTGCCCAGATACTTCTTGGCGGTGGTCACGATGTCAGAGCCCAGGCCGCTGCCGGACACGCCGTCGTAAACCCGGAGGAAATCGGAGCGGATGTAGCCCAGCTGGCCGTTGACGGAAACGGCGTACCAATCATTTTCCAGAGAGATCAGGTCCACCAGTTCGCCGCCATAGACCTTGGTAAGGACGGCGCCGTCAGTGGAGGGCATGCTCCGTACGTTGACGCAGTCGCCGGTAATGATGCCCTGGGGGTCCACCAGGGGGATGCCGTTGACGGACACATAATCGGCCTTTACAAAGCCTTCCAGACCGTCATAAACGACCTGGCACCACTCATCGGATACGCTGAGGATGGTCAGCTCATCGCCGGCCCGGACCTTGGTCATCACGTTGATGTCCTCCATCTCAGGCTCGGAACGGAAGTTGACCACGCTGCCGGTGATCACGCCCACCTTACCGGCCACGGACTCCACGTTGAAGGAGACGGCGGCAGCGCTCTCCATGGACTGGAAGCTGACATAGGAGGCGTAGACATAACCGACGGTGCCGTTGCAGTTGACCTTATACCACTCGCCCAGGTCTTCCATCAATTCCACCTGCGTGCCGGTGCTGAGATATGTAATGGTGGAGGAGTTGGTGGAGGGCTCGCTGCGCAGGCGCAGGGCGTCGGCGTTGACCGTTCCGGCTTCGCCGACGGAGGCGGCGAAGGCGCTCACCGTCAGGAGTGCGGCGGTCATCACCGCCAGTACAAGTATCTTATTCCAGAGTTTTTTCATTTGTAATTTCCTCGCGTCTTCTCATTAGTATGGGTTTGGTTTATCGCGGACGCCCTTCAGGCGGCGTCATTCTATTTCCCGGCCAAAGCCCTCTCCAGCCAGATAGCGGAGATATCCATAGCGGCGTAGAGGCTGTCCTTCTCGCTGCGCTTGACCACGCGGTCCCGGCTTTTCAGGTCGGCCCCGGTACGCTGGAGCTCCACAGAAACCTTTGTGGCGATTTCCATGTCGTTTTCCTTTTTGCTCTCCTTGACCTGCATGAGAATAATATGGGAATCGGCCATAGAGCCGTAGTAGATCATTTTGCCCACCCGGCGCAGGGGGTGCTTGCGGTAAACCAAACCCTCTGTCTTCTCTGCCATCCGGTCACATCCTTTCTTAACGCATTCTTAAAAATAGGTTTGTCATATTTGTAACCGAATTGTAACATAATGGTTTCAATCTGTCAACAGTTTCCTTGCGATTTCCCGCAAGGAATTTTTTCCATAATACGCCATGGTGGTTTTGCCGCCGCAAAGCGGCGGCACGGCAGTTGTTTCCTGACCAAACCCGGGGCTTTCCCAGCCCCCGTGGGGCCGCCTACGGCGGCCTTAGCGCTAAAAGCGCCGCTTTGCGGCGCTTCACGGGACCCTGGGCCTACTTTTTGTGTGAACAAAAAGTAGGCAAAAAGTCACTTAAACCTGGCGGTTTAAGAATCCCTAATATTTACGGGGGTTAGTCACCATTGGGCAATAATTTGCCGGATTGGTTGCCCCTGAGTTGGAAATGGTCCTTCTGGCAGCTTGGTGCTTGAAGAACTCCGCCTGCCGGCCTGTTAAAGAGAGACTTCCCTGCAAGGGGGCCGTCTAACGCAACTGCCCCGGGAGGACCCAAAGCGGTACGGTAGGGACCTCCAACAACATCTTTGGATAGACGCTTCGCCCGATACACGGGACCCGGCCCGGTTTAGCCCGGACGGTCTACAGGACAAGCGCAAAACTAATCTCCCCCCGTAATTCAGGAAGGTTCTTAGGAAACGTAGTTTCCTAAGCGCGCTTTTGTTACTTTTCCCGCGCGGGAAAAGTAAGCCCCCGCCCGGCAGGGCGAATCTAATCAGAGATTAGCACTGAGGCCGCCGCTGCGCTGGATTCTGCGCGGCCCCATCGAGTGGTCGTGCAGAATTTAATTGTGCATGACCGCTCGATGCGGTCATTGCACAATCGTGGGCGGCAATTCAGAAGTTGACTGCCGTCCCCGAACCTGATAAAATAATACAGTATGGAAAAAACTGCAAGGGGGGAAGAATCGTGCAGAGCGGAACCATCCGCGTCGATCTCCACGGCATGAACTGCACCCAGGCCCAGGCTGCGGTAGACGCCGCGCTGCGCCGGGCGGGCGGATCCGTCTACCGTCTGGAGGTCATCCACGGCTACCACGGCGGCACCCAGCTGCGGGACATGGTCCGCCGGGTGTACGGCAGGCACCCCCGGGTCAAGCGCCTGGAGATAGGGCTCAACCAGGGCTCCACCGACCTGGTGCTGCGGGAATATTGATTTAAGATTTAAGGAATACGCGCCCCGCCGGAGAGCGGGAATAAAGGAGGAAACTACATGGCCAACAGGCAGGAAGCGCAGGAACAGTATAACCGGTCATTAAAACTGGGCCAGAAGAACTATAAGGAGCAGGTCGTCCGGGGCAACTACCCCTATCCCCAGGTGCTGGATGAGATTCTGGACGAAAACATGGTGGCCGGACGGGCTGACATGGGGGTCCTGGAGATACCTACCGAGCAGATTATCGGCACCAAGACTGCCGGACGGCGCAGCGCCTTTTCGTCCAACTTCATGCCCCTGCTGGCTCCGGACACGGAATTTGCCACGAAATGGATGGACCTGTGCGCGGCCCATCTGGGGGACGAGGGCATCCGGGACCCCATTCGCTGCTACGAGTATCTGGGCCGGTTCTACGTACAGGAGGGCAACAAGCGGGTCAGTGTGCTGAAAAGCTACAAGGCGGCCACCATTCCCTCCTACGTGATCCGGATCATTCCCAACTGGTCGGAGGACGTCGCCATCCAGGCGTACTACGATTTTATGGCTTCCTATCAGCTGACGGGGCTGTACCGGGTGTATTTCAGCCGTCCGGGGCGGTTCGCGAAGCTTCAGGCGGCTCTGGGCTTCGAGCCGGACCACGTCTGGACCGAGGACGAGCGGCAGCACTTCGTAGCCGGGTTCACCTACTTCCGGGACGCCCTGCGCAAGCAGGGAATGGAGAATCTGGGCGTCACGCCGGCGGACGCGCTGCTGGTGTGGCTGCGGGTGTATAAGTTTGAGCAGCTCTGGAGCCTCAGCACTGCGGAGCTGGCCAAGTCGGTGGCGGCGGTGCGTCCGGATATGAAGCTGCTGTCCGCCCCTGAGCCCATCTCCGTTACCACCGAGTCGGAGGAACAGAAAAAGGAGGCCGATGCCTCCCGCGGCATCTTTGGCCGGCTGCTCCACGCGGTGTTCCCGGATCATCTGAATGTGGTGTTCGTCAACGAGGGCAGCCCGGAGACCAGCGACTGGTGCCGTGCTCATGACCTGGGGCGCAAATACATGGAGGCCGTCATGGGCAGCAAGGTGTCCGTCAAGGTCTGCAACAACGTCCGCCCCGGCGAGGAGGCGGCGAAGGTCATGAAGGATGCCGCGGCCGCGGGGGCCCAGGTGATCTTTGCTACCACGCCGCCCCTCATTGCCGCCTGCCGTCAGGCGGCGGCGAAGTATCCCGGCGTGCGCATTCTCAACTGTTCCGCCTCCATGCCCTATGCGGGCGTGCGGACCTACTACAGCCGCATTTACGAGGGCAAGTTCATCACGGGGGCCATCGCCGGGGCCATGAGCCGGGACGGGCGTATCGGCTATGTAGCCTCCAACCCTATTTTCGGCGTACCCGCGTCCATCAACGCTTTCGCCCTTGGCGCCCGGCTGACCAATCCCCGGGCCCGGATCGTCCTGCGCTGGTCCTGTGTGGAGGAGGACGCCATGGGAGCCCTGAAGGCGGAAGGGGTGGATGTGATTTCCAACCGCGACGTCCCCGCTCCTGACCGGGTGAAGGAGCCCTGGGGGCTGTGCCAGGTCAACGGGGACGGCAGTCTGACGTCTCTGGCATCGCCCTACTGGCACTGGGGCAATTTCTATGTGAAGCTGATCCGCAGCATGTTCAGCGGCGGCTGGGACGAACTGAATATTCAGGACGGCGAGCGCGCGGTGAACTACTGGTGGGGCATGAGCAGCCGGACGGTGGATGTTCTGCTGAGCCAGGAGCTGCCCTCCGGGGTATCCCAGCTGGTACAGATTTTGCGCAGGGGTGTGACCGACGGCAGCATCGAGCCTTTCCGCCGCCCCATTTATTCTCAGGACGGCCAGATGCGCAGCGACGGCGAAAAATACTTCTCTCCCGAGGAGATTCTGCATATGAACTGGCTGTGCGGCTACGTGGAGGGGGGCATTCCCTCTTATGACCAGCTGCTGCCCATGGCGCGTTCTCTTGCCCGCCTGCAGGGGGTCTACCGGGATCAGATCCCGCCGGAGAAAGAGGGGCCCGTGTTGTGAAAATCCTTCTGGTTTCCGACCGGGAGAGCCCGTACTACTGGGATTACTACCAGCCGGGCCGTCTGTCGGATATTGACCTGATTATCTCCTGCGGCGATTTAAAGTCGCAGTATCTCAGTTTTCTGGTGACCATGGGCCGGGCCCGGGTCCTGTATGTTCACGGCAACCACGACCAGACGTATAATATCCGCCCCCCGGAGGGGTGCGACTGCATTGAGGACAGGCTGGTCACAATAAACGGCGTCCGGATTCTGGGACTGGGGGGCTGTCCCGTCTACAGCGGGGGAGAGCACCAGTATACGGAGCGGCAGATGGCGCGGCGGATGAGGAAATTGTGGTTCAAGCTCTGGCGGGCAGGGGGCGTGGATATCGTGGTGACCCATTCCCCTGCCCAGGGGTACGGGGACGGGGAGGACTACGCCCACCGGGGGTTTGCGTGTCTCGTTCCTTTTATGGACAGGTATCGACCGAAGTATCTGGTACACGGGCATGTGCATCTGAATTACGGGGCCGAGCGGCCCCGTGTCCTCCACCATGGGGATACGACGATCATCAATGCGTATGAGAGGTATATACTCGAGATACCAGACCGGCAGTAATCTTCGTCCCTGGGTGCAGTTAGATTAGATTGTTCTATGCTGGTGGCCCCGGGGCCTACTTTTCGCCCACGCGAAAAGTAGGCAACAGCGTGCCAGAACCTACGGTTCTGGACTCCCTTGATTCTGCAACGGCCACATCGAGTGGCCGTGCAGAATTTAATTGTGCATGACCGCTCCGTGAAGCGCCGCAAGCGGCGCTTTTAGC
>JAAVHF010000025.1 GCA_014799845.1 Oscillibacter sp.
CCACCAGGAGGATGACGCCGTTGACCATTTTCAGGATGCGCTCCACCTCGCCGCCGAAGTCGGCGTGGCCGGGGGTGTCGACAATGTTGATCTTGGTGTCGCCGTACTGGATGGCGGTGTTTTTGGCCAGGATGGTGATGCCGCGCTCACGCTCCAGGTCGCCGGAGTCCATGACCCGGTCCACGACCTCCTGGTTCTCGCGGTAGACGCCGCCCTGTTTGAGCATTTCGTCCACCAGGGTAGTTTTACCGTGGTCAACGTGGGCAATAATGGCTACGTTTCTCAATTTCTCGTTTGTCAAGCAAAAAACCTCTTTCCTCAGAGATAAATCTTTCGTTACCGTGGGGCAGACCCGGCTGAACTGCGCAGTATAGAGCGAAATTGGCCGTCCGCCCAGGACTTCAACTTGCTTATTGTATACCAAGTATGTACGCATTTCAACCCGCAATCCTAACAATAATTCAACTTTTTTAGGGAGAACTCCGGTTGCAAATGATGAAAAGCGCCGGATAAAGCGAGCAGCGCGGCCTGTATGGCCGCGCTGTCTGGCTGGATTATTCTCCCAGGAATTCCGCAGGGTCGATCAGCTCTCCGTCCTTCTCCACGCTGAAATGGAGGTGGGCGCCCAGTCCGGCCTCGGTGAGGGAAGTGTTGCCCACCGCGCCCAGGACCGCCCCGGCGGGGATCTCATCCCCCGCCAGTACGCTGGTCTCCGGCTGGAGGCTGGCGTAGGTGGTGATATAGCCGTTGCGGTGGTCCACCCGGATGGTGGTGCCCATGCGGCCGTCGTTCTCCACGGAGAGGACGATCCCGGCGGAGGCGGACGCCACCGCCGTGCCGGCATCGGCCCGGATGTCGATGCCGTCGTGGGTGCGCCAGTCGCCCATGGTGGCGTCATAGACCAGCTGGTCCACGGAGAAGGCCGCCGCCGTCTCCCCGGCTATGGGGGTTACGATCACCATGGGCTCCGAGGCCACGACGGGGGCTGGCTCCTCCACGGGAGCGTCGTCCTCATTGTAGAGGACCTCCTCGACCTCCACCGTGGGCTTTTCCGGCTCAACGATGGGGAGGACGGTGGGTTTTTCCACAGGGATGGGGGTGTTGCTGATGACGGGCTTGGCGGGCTCCGGGTCCGTGCGGGTGACGCTTATGGCGGGTTCGGGTTCGGTAACGGCGCTGGGAACGGGGTCGGTCTGGGGTTCGGGGTCATCATTCAGCAGGGCGAAATAGCCAACCACTCCGGCTGCGATCACGCAGACGAGCAGGGCTATGTAAAAGCCCATGCCGCCGAAGATGGAGGCAGCCTGCCGCTTGCCTCTGTTGTCCATAAAAATCTTCCTTTCATCATCCTGCCGCCTTAAGGGGCGGCTTGTAGTGGAGGGGTGAGCCTCCAGTCCCATTGTGCGCCATGGGAGGGGATTTTATGCAGTCCTTCCGGGATTTTCTTTGTAAAAAACCAGGGCGGCCGCAGTGAAGCGGCCGCCCTGGTTTTGTTATCTCAGTATCCACGCCCGCGCGGCGGCGAGCAGGAGCATATGGACCGGATAAAAGGCGTAGCAGAAATATTGAAACGCTTTGCTGTGGAGGCCCTGCCGCCCCCGATAGAGCCAGATGAGCGGCAGCGATAAAAGGGCCAGGCTCTGCTGGGCGATTTCCACCGTATACCCCGGCAGACGGAGCTCATAGCAGTAGCCTCCCAGCAGCTCCACATTCAGGATATACAGGCATACCAGCTGGAGCAGGCGTTCTTTCCAGTTCCTCCCCCGGAAGAAGTAGAACGTCAGAACGGTCAGGACTCCGGCGCCGTAGTAATCGGTCATCGCAGCGAACCCAAGGATAAATCCCGCGGCCCCAAGTCCCACGGACAGGAACGCCGCGGGCACGGGTTTGAGACATGTTCTGCACTTTTCGATCAGGGCGATCAGCAGCAGGCTCAGCAGGAAGGTCCACAGGACGTTCTGGTGGTAGGGATAAAACGCGCTGCCGCTGATCATCAGATTGAAGGGAATTTCGGACAGGACGGCCCAGCACAGCATCCGCAGCATGTACCGCCGCAGATTACGGGTACGCGCACAGCCTTCCGCCGCCATAAACGCGAACAGGGGGAACGCGAGCCTCCCGATGCAAGTCAGCCATTCCTGCGCTGGAAAGAGCGCGGCCCACAGGTGGTCGCACAACATAAACCCCATAGCCAGGACATGCAGTCCGGCTGAACTGAACTCTGTTTTCCGTCCCATAGACGTACCCATCCTCCACAAATATCCGATAACATTACTATATCATAGGAATTTGCCAACGGCAAGGCATTTTCCGGAATCGCTGGCGCCGAAGCAGTCCGGTATGAGAAGATGCAGGGGGAATTTTTCTCTGCCCTCTTGGTTTTGTCTGGAAAACGTGCTATACTAAGCTGTCATACCTTGGAAGAAGGAAGAATGCCATGTCCAGACCACGCCGTGCCCGCCGCCGGTCCCACCGGCTGCTGAAATTTGTGATCTTCTGCGTTTTCTGCGCCGCTTTTTTCTGGTGGAGCAACCACTCTTTGCAGACGGAGCGGTTCACCTTCGCGTCTTCCCGCCTGCCGGAAGGCTTTGACGGCTGCGTGATCGTGCAGCTGTCGGACCTCCACGGAGCGGAGTTCGGGGAGGATAATCAGGACCTGATCGATCAGGTCCGGTCTTACCGGCCGGATTATATCTTCCTGACGGGAGATTTGCAGGACCGCTACCGCCAGACGCCCCGGAGCTATTCCGTGGCCCTTGGCCGGGCTTTCGCGGAGATCGCTCCCACCTATTTTGTCACCGGGAACCACGAGTGGGCGTTCAGGGACGTCCGGGACCTGAAGCGGGAGCTGGGGGAGGCCGGGGTCACGGTGCTGACCAACGAGTACGTGACGCTNACCCGGAANGGGGACAGNATCCTTCTGGCCGGGATCGACGATCCCAACGGCTTCGCGGACCAGAAAACGCCGGAGGCNCTGGCGGAGGAGGTCCGGGCNGCCGCGTCCGGACGCNTTCTGGATGCTGCTGGCCCACCGGAACAATTATTTTGAAAACGAGTACAGCTACCTGGGCGCGGACCTGGTGATCTCCGGCCACGGGCACGGGGGATTGATCCGGCTGCCCTTTACCGACGGGCTGGTGAGTGTGGAAAGATCCTTCTTCCCGTCCTATACGGCGGGGTTTTACCACGCGAACGGTTCGGACCTGTTTGTCTCCAGAGGACTGGGGAACTCCGGGCGTACCTTCCGGCTGTTCAACAGGCCGGAAATCGTAGTGCTGACTTTAGAGAAAAAATAGCGCGCGGCTGAGTCGTCGGGCCGCAAGAAGGATATAAGCATGAGAGAATTTTCCGCCGGAAAATATGATATCGCGGTCATCGGCGCGGGGCACGCGGGCATCGAAGCCGCCTTGGCCGCCGCGCGGCTGGGACTGAAAACCATCTGCTTTACCATCAATTTGGACGCTGTGGGCAACATGCCCTGCAACCCCGCCATCGGGGGAACCGGGAAGGGCCATCTGGTGCGGGAGCTGGACGCTTTGGGCGGCGAAATGGCCCGGGCGGCGGATGCGGCCTGCATCCAGTACCGCCTGCTGAACCGTGGCAAGGGCCCCGCCGTTCACAGCCTCCGGGCTCAGGCGGACCGCCGCCGCTATCAGGAGGTCATGAAGCATACCCTGGAGCGGCAGGAAAATCTNACCCTCCGGCAGGGGGAAATCACGGAGATCCGCCTGACGGAGGGCGCGGTCAGCCATGTAATACTCCACACGGGGGCTGTTTTCGAGGTGAGGGCCGCGATCATCTGCTCGGGCACCTATCTGAACGGAAGGACCATCGTGGGCGAGTGCGTCAGGGACGGCGGGCCGGACGGAATGTTCGCCGCCGCAGAACTGACGGACTGTCTGGTGAGGCTGGGGCTGTCCCTGCGGCGGTTCAAGACGGGCACCCCGCCCCGGATCAATGCCCGCAGTGTGGACTTTTCCAGAATGGAGCGGCAGGACGGGGACNGNGANACNATGCCCTTNTCCTTNGANACGGANCNNCGCNCCNNTNAACCGGGCGGTCTGCTGGCTGACNTANACCAANGAGGANACCCANNGGATCATCCGGGANAATCTGGACCGCTCCCCCATGCACAGCGGCGTGATCGAGGGCGTAGGCCCCCGGTACTGCCCATCCATTGAGACAAAGGTCACCCGTTTTGCGGACAAGCCCCGGCACCAGCTGTTTATCGAGCCTATGGGGCTGAACACGGAAGAATTATATGTCCAGGGCTTTTCCTCCGCCATGCCGGAGGAGGTACAGCTGGCGATGCTCCACACCATCGCCGGACTGGAACAGGCGGAGATGATGCGGCCCGCCTACGCCATTGAATATGACTGCGTGGACCCGCTGGAGCTGAAGCCTACTCTGGAGTGCAAAAAAATTTCCGGCCTGTATGGCGCGGGGCAGTTCTGCGGCTCCTCCGGATACGAGGAGGCGGCGGTACAGGGCTTTGTGGCGGGAGTCAACGCCGCGCTGGCGCTGAAAGGCGAGGAGCCTCTCATCCTCTCCAGAGGGCAGTCCTATATCGGGACGCTCATTGACGATCTGGTCACCAAGGGCACCAACGAGCCCTACCGCATGATGACCAGCCGGAGCGAGTACCGCCTGCTGCTGCGGCAGGACAACGCCGACCAGCGGCTGTGCGCCATCGGGCACAGGATCGGGCTGGTGTCGGAGAAAAGGCTGGCGAAGGTGGAAGCGAAGTACGAGGCCGTCCGCCGGGAAGTAAAGCGTCTCGCCTCCCACGGCGTGCCGCCCTCGGAGGAGCTGAACGCGTTCCTGACAGAGCGGGGCACCACGCCGGTCACCGACGGCGCGCCGCTGATCGCCCTGCTGCGGAGGCCCCAGGTACAGTACGGGGACCTGCGGCAGTTTGACCCGGATATGCCGGACCTGCCGCCGGAAGTGGCGGAACAGGTGGAGATTTCCGTCAAGTACGAGGGCTACATCCAGCGGCAGCTTCAGGAAGTGGAGGAGCTGCGCCGCATGGAGAGCCGCGCCCTGCCGCCGGATACCGATTATACGTCTATTCAGGGCCTGCGGCTGGAGGCCAGAGAGAAGCTGAACGCCGTGCGCCCCCTGAACCTGGGACAGGCGGCGCGGATCTCCGGCGTGTCCCCGGCGGATGTGGCGGCGCTGATGATCTGGCTGGAGAAAGAAAAATAGAGATTTAATTGTCAAGGAGCGATTTGCACAACCTTTTTGTCAGCCCAGTGTGCGGCCCGGTACCAGGGCGGGGTTCGACTTGCTTTCGTACGTGACTAACGCGGAGGTTTGTCTTCCCTCAATTTATAATCATAAAATGAGGGGAAGTTGCCGGATAAAGGGCAACTGATTGCAAATATTCTCCCAGAGTTCCGTTAGACGCCCCCCTTGCAGGCTCTGCCCCTTTAACAGGGCGGCAGCCGGAGTAATTCAAGAGCCAAGTTATCAGATCAGATGCCCGTAGGACCTGTTGTTCGGGGGCATAGCGGCTCTTCATCACTACCCAATGTTCGCAAATCCCCTCGCCGAGGACCCGCCGGACAGGCGGGGCTGAGAAGGGATTCTTAAACCGTAGGTTTAAGTGACTTTTTGCCTACTTTTTGTTCACACAAAAAGTAGGCCGCCGTCCCGTGAAGCGCCGCAAGGCGGCGCTTTTAGCGCTAAGGCCGCCGCAGGCGGCCCCACGGGGCGCGGGAGCCCGGCGCTATCAAATAGAAACAACTCCGTGCGGCAGGCCAGGCCGCTGAGAGAAAGGAGTTCCGCTATGTCAGATATTTCGTTGTGTTTCACAAAGCAGGGCGGCGGCCCGCCGCTCATCCTCCTCCATGGCAACGGAGNGGACAGCAGCTATTTCATCCATCAGACGGANTATTTTTCCCGCCGNTANACNGTCTACGCCGTCGATACCCGGGGCCACGGGCGGTCCCCCCGGGGGACCGCGCCCTTCACCATCNCCCAGTTTGCCCAGGACCTGTCGGACTTCATGAACGANCANGANATCCTCCGGGCNNCCATTCTGGGGTTCAGCGACGGGGCGAANATCGCCCTGACCTTCGCCCTGGCCCACCCGGGACGGGTGAGCCGCCTGATCCTCAACGGGGCNAACCTGGACCCCTCCGGCGTGAAGGCCCATGTCCAGNTCCCCATCGTGCTGGGNTACAAATTCGCCTCCCTGTTNGCCGGAAAAAGTCCNAAAGCAAAGGCCCANGCGGAGATGCTGGGCCTGATGGTCAACGAGCCCCATATCGANCCGGANGAGCTGAAGTCCCTCCGGGTCCGNACCCTGGTGATCGTGGGCACCAAGGATATGATCAAGGACGAGCATACCATGCTNATNGCCCACAGCCTGCCCCGCAGCCAGCTGGAAATCATCGCGGGGGACCACTTTATTGCCTCCAAGAATCCCGACGCCTTTAACCAGGCGGTCGATCAGTTCCTATNAGAATATAAGGAGATNCTCCTATGAAAATGTTTCTCGCCATCATCGTCTGCAAGCTGCTCCGGTTCGTGGGCAAGCTGGTGGGGAAGGGCAGCTCCCTTCCCGGCAAGTATGCNNTGAANNTCTGCCCNGACGTGCTGGGNCGGGTGAAGCTGCCCCCCTGCGTCATCGCCGTCACNGGNAGCAACGGGAAAACCTCCACGGTGGAGATGATNGCCGCCATNCTCCGCAANGGGGGAAAGACGGTGGTNTATAACGAGGAGGGCTCCAACCAGATCGAGGGCGTCNCCACCCTGATCCTCTGCNNCAGCTCCCTGN
Source organism: Oscillibacter sp. (assembly GCA_014799845.1). GTDB lineage: Bacteria > Bacillota > Clostridia > Oscillospirales > Oscillospiraceae > Pelethomonas. The sequence goes on from JAAVHF010000025.1 coordinate 6,785, forward strand.
CCGGGAAAATGCGGGGGGACGTGCTGCTGCTGGAGAGCGACGAGCGGTACGCCCGCCGCTCCTTCNANTGGTTCCACCCCACCCATTTTGTGATCACCAACCTCTACCGGGACCAGCTGACNCGGAACGGCCACCCGGAATGGGTCTATGANGCGATCCTGCCCGCNNTTCATCCGGAGACTACGCTGGTGCTNAACGCGGACGACCCGCTGGTGTCCNGCTTCGCNNNGGGNCNCGGGAAGGTGAAGTGGTTCGGTCTGGANCGCTGCTCCATCAGCACNGNGGAGCACCACGGTATNTACCACGACGGCGCGAGATGNCCCGTCTGNCAGGGACGGATGGAGTACGAGTGGTACCACTACGAGCACATCGGCCAGTACCGCTGCGCGGACTGCGGCCACNACCGGCATGATACGGATTTTGCCGTCACGGCCCTGGACCTGGAGAGCGGGAAGCTGACCATTGACGGGGATACGGAAATCTCTCTGGCGTTCCGCAGCATTTACAANGTNTACAANATTCTGGCGGCGTGGTCCGTCTGCTCNCTGGCGGGNGTGGANAAGGANACNATGGCCTCNGTNATCAACAACTATATNCTGAAAAACGGGCGCATGGTGCAGTTTACCCTGGGAGNGCACCACGGNACNCTGCTGACCAGCAAGCACGAAAACTCCGTGGCTTATGACACAAATCTGNGCTANATCCGCNATACNAAAGANCCCTGCCNGGTGCTGATCATCGTGGACGCNATCAGCCGGAAGTACTTTACCGGCGAGACNAGCTGGCTGTGGGATATCGACTTCGACCAGCTGAACTGTGAGCNGGTCAAGAAGATCGTCCTGTGCGGAAAGTATGTCAACGATCTGGCCATGCGGTTCGACTATACGGACATCCCGGCGGAAAAAATCGCCTGCTATGATACCGTCCCNCAGGCCGCCGAGGCGCTGAAGACGGAGGGCGGCGAGGAATTNTACGTGGTGACCTGCTTCTCTGACCGGGACAAGCTGCTGNGCCTGGTCCAGCGGGANNAGTAAGGAGGGCTGACGATGGAANTGACNATTGCGCANCTGTANCCGGACAGCATGTCCCTGTANGGCGAGTACGCCAANGTGGCGGTCCTCCGCAGACANCTGGAGGCCATGGNCGTNNCGGTGANNGTNCGGAATTTNACCTGTGAGGATGTGCTGGATTTTTCNGACGCGGACTTNATTTATATGGGNGCGGGNACGGAGAGACGGCANAANAGNGTNCTNANCGCCGCGCCCCACTANGCCNCGGCGCTGAANGCCGCCGTGGAACGCGGCGCGGTGGTCCTTTTNACCGGGAACGCCATGGAGACNNTGGGGGCNTCNGTNACNGANGCGAANGGNAAGGTNTGGCCGGGGTTTGGTCTGGCGGACTTTACCACTGTGGAGACGGACCAGAGGGCTCCCGGTGATGTGGTGGCCTCCCCNNNGCTNTGGGANGCNCCGGCGGTGGGCTTCATGAANAANTGCAGCGTGACCCNNGGCGTCACNACGCCNCTGTTTAAGGANCTNCCCCTGGGCTTCGGCAACGANNCCGAACACGGCCCNGAGGGCTANGTGTCCGGCAATGTNTTNGCCACCCACCTCNCCGGTCCGGTGCTGGTGAANAATCCGGACTTTCTGGATCTGNTTATCCGGAGGCTGTTNGCCCGGAANNGCTGGGAGNTTNCGGAAAATCTCCCNGTCCTGCCNNACGAGCGGGAGGCCTANGCCGTCACCCTGCGGGAGCTGCAAGCCAGNATCAAATAGAAAAAACCCCCATCCGCAGNTNCGGATGGGGGTTTTCANNNATNNAATTACTCGGTCACGTAGGGCAGCAGGGCGATCTGACGNGCGCGCTTGATGGCCTCNGTCAGCTGGCGCTGATGCATGGCGCAGGTACCGGTGGTCCGGCGGGGCANAATCTTGGAGCGCTCGGANATGAANCGGCGCAGCTTGGCGGCGTCCTTGTAATCGATGTGCTCGCACTTATCCACGCAGAACTGGCAGACCTTTCTCCGCTTCCGGGGAGCGCCGGGACGGGCAGGCCGATTTTCACGATCCATAGGCATGGTCACGTATTCCTCCTTATTAGGATATCCGCGCCGCTTCGCGGCGCGAGCGATAAATTTTTCTTCATGGTCCCTTTGCCGCCTCGACGGCGGCGGGGGCGGGTGTACTTTTCCCGCGAGGGAAAAGTACCAAAAGCTCGCTCAAGGGGGCTCCGCCGCCCTTGAGAATCCCCTGATGTTTTGTTTATTTGCGCTACGACCCGGTTGGTCGGTTCTGTCGTCACTGCTCTCCTAAATGCGCCGGACTTCTGCGGCTACCCACGGGTCCTGTGATTGTGCAATGACCGCATCGAGCGGTCATGCACAATTGAATTCTGCACGGCCACTCGATGTGGCTGTTGCAGAACCGCCGTACCCAGAGGAAGCTAAGCCGCTTCTATATGCGGGCTAAAAGCCCTACCGGAAGTGTCTCGTTAACGGAAAACATTTACGCAACTGGGTTCTCCTATTGCCAGTCCCGGCAAGGGGTAGGGTCCCGGTTTACATCCTCGGACAGACGCTTCGCCTATCAAACGGGGCCCCCGCGCGAGCCCAACGAAGTGGGTCGCGTGGGGAAGAGGAGGGGCAAAGTAGCGGAGTGCAGTTTTCGGCGCAAGCCGGAAACGGAACAAAGCGGATTTCGCCCC
>JAAVHF010000026.1 GCA_014799845.1 Oscillibacter sp.
GAGCGCGGCATTACCATCAACACCGCCCACGTTGAGTATGAGACGGACGCCCGTCACTATGCTCACGTTGACTGCCCGGGCCACGCCGACTATATCAAGAACATGATCACCGGCGCTGCGCAGATGGACGGCGCTATCCTGGTCATCGCCGCCACCGACGGCCCCATGGCTCAGACCAAGGAGCACATCCTGCTGGCCCGTCAGGTAGGCGTGCCCGCCATCATCGTTTTCCTGAACAAGTGCGATCAGGTTGATGACGAGGAGCTGCTGGAGCTGGTCGAGATGGAAGTCCGCGAGACTCTGTCCTTCTATGAGTTCCCCGGCGACGACATCCCCATCATCAAGGGTTCCGCTCTGGAGGCTCTGGTGAGCGAGAGCACCGATCCCTCCGCTCCCGAGTATGCCTGCATCAAGGAGCTGATGGACAGCGTTGATGATTATATCCCCACTCCCGACCGTAAGGCCGACATGCCCTTCCTGATGCCCGTTGAGGACGTCTTCACCATCTCCGGCCGCGGCACCGTGGCTACCGGCCGTGTCGAGCGTGGCCAGCTGAAGGCTGGCGAGACCGTCGAGATCGTTGGTCTGACTGACGAGAAGCGCACCACCGTCGTTACCTCCATGGAAATGTTCCACAAGACCCTGGATTACGTCGAGGCCGGCGATAACGCTGGCTGCCTGCTGCGCGGCGTTGCCAAGACCGAGATTGAGCGCGGCCAGGTTCTGGCTAAGCCCGGCTCCATTCACCCCCACACCAAGTTCGTGGGCCAGGTGTACGTCCTGAGCAAGGATGAAGGAGGCCGTCACACCCCCTTCTTCAACAACTATCGTCCCCAGTTCTATTTCCGTACCACCGACGTGACCGGCGTCATCAACCTGCCCGAGGGCGTTGAGATGTGCATGCCTGGTGATAACGTTGATATGAACGTTGAGCTGATCACCCCCATCGCCATCGAGAAGGGCCTCCGCTTCGCTATCCGCGAGGGCGGCCGTACCGTTGGCTCCGGCGTTGTTATCGACATCGCTGAGTAATTTGTCCCTTTTAAGGCGGACACCGAAAGGTGTCCGCCTTTTTGATTCATGGGGGGCCGCTATACCTTACACAGATGTAAGCTTTTGGACTGTTTTGTAAGGTAAAGAAATGGCACGGATGCTTGAGGAGTACTATAATTGTCCTTGCAATCCATCATTGCAAGGAGGTTATTTTTATGAAAAGAGCAAAACCGGTACTTCTGATTCTGGGGGTGGCAGCGGCAGTCCTGATCCTCGGTATTGCGGTCCTTGCGTACCTGTTCCAATACACAGGGAGCAACACAACCAGCTATTATGGGCGTATCGACAATGACCTGGTGGAGGAGATCACGCCCCATGGCGGAATGAATTACCGCTATCATATGCCGGTCTATCTTGAAGATGGCAGCCGGGAGGACCTGGACCTGGATACCGCCCGCATTTTGAAGGATGAAGCGTATATTCGTATCGAGGTTGCGCCCCTGCGGGGAGTCATCAGCTGGGCGGAACTGCAATATGAGGACCTTCCTGCTCCTGTGCAGGCGCATTATTCGCAGACGGCGGGATGATAACCCTTTTAGCCGTATATATAAAAAAGTCCAGCGTATGCTGGACTTTTTCAGATAGTATAAAGATGTCTGTATGCGGGCGTCCGCTTATGTTTCGCGGGTGATACGGGGAGTATCATCCAGGACAATTTCCTGGAAATCCGCAGCCAGTGCAGTTTGAATCTCAGGCAGAAGCTGCCGGGCAAGCGGTATCTGTTCGGCGCGGACCTGAAGAAGGGCGTTTCCGCCCCGCAGGCGGAGGCGGAAGTCGGAAAAACCGAGGGATGCCAGCAGACTTTCGCCGTGAGCGATGCGGGTCAGGTCCGGCTGAGTGATGGCCGTGCCGGTTGGAATGCGGGTGGCGAGACAGGCGTAGGAAGGCTTGTCCCATACGGGAAGGCCGGCCTCACGGGCGAGGCGGCGGATATCGGACTTGGCGATGCCGCACTCCCGGAGGGGGGAGCGAATGCCCAGCTCCCGGAGAGCCCTCATGCCGGGGCGGTCGGAAGCGTCGTCGGAGGCGTTGCAGCCGTCCAACACCAGGGGAAAGCCCTCCGCGCTCGCGGCCTCCAGCAAAAGGGCAAAAAGGGCCCGCTTGCAGTAGTAGCAGCGGTCCTGCGGATTGGCGGCGACCGATGGAATGCGCAGGACGTCGAATTCCAGGACGGTCAGGGGGATCCCCAGCCGGCGGACGACATCCTGGGCATCTTCCAGCTCAAAACCGGGCTGGAAGGGCGTCTTGACAAAATAGGCGGCGGTCCGCTGTCCATAAACGGAGGCCGCGTAGAGCAGATAGGCGGAATCTACGCCGCCGGAAAAGGCAACGGCGCAGACGGGATTTTCACGGAAGAAATCCTGAAGCAGCATGACGGTCTCACTCCTCTACCAGGTGGAGCGCCGCGCCAATGGACGTGGCATGGGTGGCGTTTTCGGGAATGATAAATTGAATCCCATGGAGACGGGTAAACAGATCAAAGCATTCCCTGGCCTGGGGAAGGTTGGACATAAACCCGGTGAGGACCGCCGTCTCGCACCCGCAGTACCGGCAGGCCATGACGGCGGTGGTGCCGATGGACTGGAGCACCATGTTGACCACCCCGGCGGCAAAATCGCCGGAGGTGGCGTCGTCGGACACGTTGCCGAAGTTGGCGGCGGTGATATCCAGGGGCAGGGAGGGATGGCTGTTGCGGGTCAGGTCGCCTACCGTCAGGTCGGTCTGGTTGACGTCGCCCTCGGCAGCCAGCTTGACGATCTGGGCGTACTTCCGGGTGCCGCACAGACGGGAGCAAAGACCCGCCAGAGTGCCGCCGCCCACGCCGGAGCCGCAGAGGTGGCGCACCGGCTTGCCGTGCTCCGCCCAGATGAAGGCGGTGCCGGTGCCCATGCTGACGACCACGGCCCGTTCCTGGCCGCTGAGAGCCAGACCGCCCACGCCTACGGCGGTGAATTCCTCCACCTTCTCGGTAGGGATGCCGTAGATGTTCTGATCGATATAGGACGCGCCTACGCCTGTGAGTGCGATCCGGGAGACATCCTCCAGCTGGAGATGGTTGGTAAACAGGAAGTTCCCCATGGCGCCGTACAGGGAGGTGATGGGGTCCTGGGCCTGGACGCGGTGCATGGCGATGGTGCTTCCGTCAGAACGCAGCCCCACAATCTTTGTGGTGGAGCCGCCGATATCGATGCCTAAAATGATGGACATAGCTGTAATCCTCCCGGATAGTGTGATGGTAGGAGCCTGCTGTTTCCTTATATTAGTAGAAAGTGAAAGAATTGTCAATTCCAACGTTGCAAATCTCGGAAAAAAGTTATACTATATAGGAGACGGGCCCCGCCCGCCTATTACAGGGGAAGCGCCGGCCTGACCGGCCCTCCCGAAAGAAACCAAGGAGCGCAATGCTTATGGAACGCAAGGAACGGCTCAACCTGTCCATGCTGTTTGACTTCTACGAGATGACCATGGCCAACGGTTATTTCCGCCAGGGGATGCAGGACCGCATTACCTACTTCGACGTGTTCTTCCGCCGGGTGCCCGACGGGGGAGGCTTCGCTATCGCCGCGGGGCTGGAACAGCTGGTGGAGTACATTCAGGACCTCCACTTTGACGAGGATGATATCGCCTATTTGCGGAGCAAGAACCTGTTCCAGGAGGATTTTCTGGACTATCTGCGGCATTTCAAATTTACCGGCGACGTGTGGGCGGTGCCGGAGGGCACGCCGGTGTTTCCGGGAGAACCCCTGGTGACCGTCCGGGCCCCGGCTTCTCAGGCGCAGCTCATTGAGACCTACGCCCTGCTTGCCATTAACCACCAGAGCCTCATTGCCACCAAGGCCAACCGGGTGGTGCGGGCCGCCGACGGACGGACGGTGCTGGAGTTCGGCTCCCGCCGCGCCCAGGGGACGGACGGCGCGATCATCGGGGCGCGGGCGGCCTATATCGGCGGCGTCCACGGGACGGCCTGCGCCATCAGCGACCAGCTCTACGGCGTGCCTGCCGCGGGGACCATGGCCCACTCCTGGGTGCAGATGTTTGACAGCCAGTATGAGGCGTTCAGGACCTACTGCGAGATTTACCCCACCAACGCGGTGCTGCTGGTGGACACCTACAATACGCTGAAAAGCGGCGTGCCGGACGCGATCCGCGCCTTTAACGATGTGCTGAGGCCCAGGGGGATCACCAAGTGCGGCATCCGGCTGGATTCCGGCGACATCGCCTACCTGACCAAGGAGGCCAGGAAGATGCTGGACGCCGCGGGATGGGAGACCTGCACCATCTCCGCGTCCAACTCCCTGGATGAGGAGCTGATCCGGGATCTGCTGCTCCAGGGGGCCAAGATCGACGCCTTCGGCGTAGGCGAGCGGATGATCACCGCCCGCAGCGAGCCGGTGTTCGGCGGAGTGTATAAGCTGGTGGCCGTGGAGGATGAAAACGGGACCATCATTCCCAAGATCAAGATCAGCGAGAACGTCACCAAGATCACCACGCCTCATTATAAGAAGCTTTTCCGTTTCTTCGGCAACGATACCGGCAAGGCTATCGCGGATTACCTGACCATCCACGACGAGACGGTGGACGACAGCAAGCCCCTGACCATTTTTGATCCGGACGCTACCTGGAAGAAGAAAGAGGTCTACGACTTCACTGCCAAGGAATTGCAGGTGCCCATTTTCAAAAATGGGGAGCTGGTGTATGCTCTGCCCAAGCTGACGGAGATCCGGGACTACTGCCTCCGGCAGGTGGATACCCTGTGGGATGAGGTCAAGCGGTTTGACAACCCCCACAAGTACTATGTGGATCTTTCCCAGAAGCTGTGGGATGTGAAGCATGGGCTGCTGGAAAAGAACGGATAAAAGCGAATCCTGCCGCCCGAAGGAGCTGGCCTGTGCGCTTTATGAATTTTGTGAGAAATGGACGGAGGACGTCCGCCCATACAGGAGAAAAAGGAGCCTCCAGTGAAAAGAAATCATCCCGTAAAGCAGACAACTGAAAGGAGAATTTCCGCCTCCCTGCGCNTNGCCCTGGTGCTGGTGCTGCTGGTGGTCAATNTNGCCGCCGTNGTGCTGCTGACCTACTTTTTGCAGGCCCACGCNTTCATCATTTTTGCGGTCCTGGANCTGCTTGCCATCGGCGTGGCCGTCGGCATCCAGTCCAGNCAGACCTCCGCCAGCTATAAGCTGGCCTGGACGCTGCTGGTGGTGGCGCTGCCGGTAGGGGGNATGATCCTTTACATCCTCTGGGGCGGGANCAGTCAGAGCAAGCGGCTGAATCTGCTGCCCATCCGGCCTCCCGCGGGNCGGACCGCCGAGACGCGCCGGTCCGAAATCGCCCAGGAGCGGCTGGGGANGCTGCTGCCCAACTGGCAGAGGGCCTCCCGGCTGCTGACCAGNCGGGGNTTTTTGCTCTACCGGGATACCAGGGCNGTATATTTNCCCTCCGGCGCGGAATTCTTCAACGACGCCATCGCCCGGATGGAGAAGGCGGAGCGGTTCATCTTCCTGGAATATTTCATNCTGGCGGAAGGGAAGCTGTGGGATACGATCCTGGNGGTCCTCATCGACCGGGCGCGGCACGGNGTGGAGGTCAAGATCATCTTTGACGACTTCGGCAANATTACCCGGATGCGGGGCGATACCATTGAGAAAATGCGNGNCGAGGGGATCGAGGTCTGCGTCTTTAATCCCGTGCACCAGTATGTGAACCGGCTGTACTTCAATTACCGTGACCACCGGAANATCCTCTGCGTTGACGGGCAGTACGCCTANACCGGCGGCGTCAANGTGGCGGACGAGTACGCGGGGCTGCTGGTGCGGTTCGGNGAGTGGAAGGACAGCGGNGTGCTGCTGGACGGGCCNGGGGCCTGGGGGCTGACGAGCCAGTTCATCCACATGTGGGANATGCTGGGGGAGCGGGTCCACAGCGAGCACGACTACTACCGGCCATTGGAGAGTCACGAGGTNCCGGGCATGTGCCAGCCCTTNAACGACGGGCCCATGAACAATCCCGATAATCCGGCGGAGGANATGTATTTGCAGTGNATTTCCAACGCNCACAGGTATCTCTGGGTAACNACGCCCTATTTTGCGGTGGAGGACGCCATNGTCCGGACNCTGTGCATGGCGGCGGACNGCGGNGTGGATGTGCGGGTGATGCTGCCNGGAATCCCGGATCANAAATATACGCAGATCGTGGCGGGGTCCTACTANGAGACGCTGCTGCGCCACGGNGTGAAGATTTACGAGTTCACGCCGGGNTTCCTTCACGCCAAGAGCCTGGTGGCNGACGGGGAGATCGCGCTGCTGGGGACCATCAANATGGATTACCGNAGNTTTCAGCTGCANTATGAGTGCGGGGCGGCGTTTTATGGCGCGCCGGTGATCGAGGANGTGNNGAAGGACATGGAGGNCATTATGGCNCGGTCCGAAACGGTNGANCTGGCGCGNTGGTCAAAGCGGTCGTGGCTNAGAAANATGCTGGAGAAGGTGCTGCGGATTTTCTCGATCTGGATGTGATTGATACATGNCAAAGGCCGCCANNNGNNTGGCGGCCTTTGTTGTTNNNNGTANTNNGTTNTNTNNGCGCCNGCAAAGNNAAAAACNNNNCTCCGCNNCTATGCCAGNNNNTAGGTCTGATATGCNTTTCCGTCCATGTCCTTCCAGGTGAAGNNNCNGTCCTCCAGAATCAGGTAGCTCCCNNCGCTTCCGTCCTTGGGGATGGAGGTNGAGCCGGGNTTGATATAGTGCCAGGTNTCATGGNTGTGNGCGNTGGGAACGTGGAAGTGGCCGTTGAGNAGCACNGTGCCGGGGGCCATGGGGGGCGTGTTGTCNTCGTCCCAGAGGTGGCCGTGGGTGGCGTAAAGGGTNACGCCGTCCCATTCCAGCAGCGCATAGTCCGCCAGCATGGGGAATTCCAGNACCATCTGGTCCACCTCNCAGTCNCAGTTGCCNCGCACGGCCAGGATGCGGTCCTTGAGNCCGTTGAGGATTCCGGCAACNGCCATGCAGTCGTAGTCCCGGGGCAGCGCGTTGCGGGGGCCGTGGTAGAGCAGGTCGCCCAGCAGGAGCAGNTTTTGGGGCTGCTCGGCGTNGAAGGCGTCCAGCAGTTTTTGNGCGTANTAGGCGGACCCGTGGAGGTCCGAGGCGATCATCAGCTTCATAAAATGCGTCCTCCTTGTGATTTCNGGCTTAGTATACACGGATTTGNCNGAAATTTCAACCGGAAATTNTGTTTCCCGGCGGCGGACGGCAGGCAGAACCTGTTAATTTTTTATAAAAATTCATTTTTCCCGTTGTGTTTCCTGGCCGTTTGTGCTATTCTATGAGTACCGTAAGTCGACCAAAAGCAGTAAAGGAGTGATTTCATATGGTTAGACTGATTATGAGCGGCTCTGGTGAGGGAAAGACCAAGCAGCTCATCGAACTCATGGAGAACGCCGCCGAACACGAGGTGGGGTGCATGGTGTGCATCGAGCCTGAGCGCAACATGAGCTTCAACCTGCGTCACCAGACCCGGTTGATCGACTCCTCTGAGTTCGATATCAACAGCTATGCGGTATTGCGCGGCTTTATCAGCGGCCTGTATGCCGGCAACTACGATATTTCCCATATCTTTATTGACAATCTGTGCAGGGTTGCCCACAGCTCTGACGAGCGCGAGATCGGCGAGTTCCTGAACTGGCTGGACGCCTTCAGTTCTCCCCTGAACCTGAAGGTCACCGTCACGGTCAGCGCTTCCCCCGATTCCGCTACGGACACCATGCGCAAGTATATGTAAGACGGCCCTGCCGTCTGCGGCCGTGCCCCCGATCCGCCAAAGGACCGGGGGCGCAGCTGTATCAGACAGAATATATTGCTGAGGAGGATGGAAATGGCGCATTTACGCTGTGATGTCAAATCAAATATAATGGGGATGACCACCTCGCTGGAGGTCGTTCTGCCGGATGAGGGGCAGATGAAGGACGCGCCGGTGGTCTATTTGCTCCACGGGCTGTCCGATAACTGCTCCAACTGGAGCCGCTTCACTTCCGTGGAGAGGTACGCCAGCGAGAAGGGCGCGGCAGTGATCATGCCGGAGGTCCAGCGGAGCTTCTATGCGGATATGGCGCTGGGAATCGATTATTTTACTTATGTGCAGTGGGAGCTGCCGCAAATCTGCGGCAGGCTGTTTGGGCTCAGCGCCAAGCGGGAGAAAAATTATGTGATGGGATTGTCCATGGGCGGCTATGGGGCGCTGAAATGCGCCCTGACCTCGCCAAAGCAGTACGCGGGCTGTGCCGCTTTCTCCGCCGCGATCGAGATGGAGAACCGGCTCCAATACGCCTCAGGCCGGCAGGCACGGGAATTGCAGGCGGTTGTAGGCCCCAAGGGAAAGGTCCCGCCGGCGATGTCCCTGTATGCGCTGCTGAAGAAGCGGAAGGTCACCCAGCTGCCCAAGTTCTTCATTACCTGCGGCGAGCAGGACGGGCTGTATGAGGAGAATGTCTGCTTTGTGGACAGCCTGGAAAAGAAGGGGGCTTCTGTCCGTTTTGAACACTGGGAGGGAAAGCACCAGTGGGAGGTCTGGGACAAATCCGTGCGCATGGCGCTGGAGGTATTTCTGGGCAAGTAATCCCGCCGCTTAAAAAACGAAGCCCCGCCGGGAGGCGGGGCTTCGCTGTGCGATAGGCACCGCCCCGCGGACAATCCGCCGGTACGGTAATTGAATGCGTAAACGAATGATGAACAAAGCTCCCGAAAAGCCTCCCTCATAGAGGGAGGTGGCACGGCAAAGCCGTGACGGAGGGAGTTTTCCTGCCGGAATGGAAGGTGTTTCCCCGCCGGAGATCACTCCCTCAGTCAGCCTTGCGGCTTTGCTTGCGCGGCTCCTCCGGAGCCTTGCGGGCGTGCTTTGCCCGCCCCAGCTGACAGCTCCCTCAAAGAGGGAGCCTTGATCACTGCTGGTGGCAGCCTGTTCA
>JAAVHF010000027.1 GCA_014799845.1 Oscillibacter sp.
GCCGCCCTTGCCGCCGCCGATGGGCAGGCCGGTGAGGCTGTTCTTGAAGATCTGCTCGAAGCCCAGGAACTTGATGATGCCGGGGTACACGTTGGACTGGAAGCGGATGCCGCCCTTGTAGGGGCCGATGGCGCCGTTGAACTGGCAGCGGTAGCCGATGTTTGTATGATAATTGCCGTTGTCATCCATCCACACCACACGGAAGGTGAACATGCGCTCGGGCTCGACGATGCGGTTGAGTAGATCGGCCTTCTCATATTCGGGGTGTTTGTCCACCATGGGGGCGATGGAGGTCAGGACCTCCTCGACGGTCTGCACGAACTCGGGCTCGTTGCCGTGCTTTTTCTTGACGTTTTCGATGACGCTTGCGACATAGGCATTCATAATGGTTTTTTCCTCCTCAAATTTGCAGAGTGGGCAGGATAGCGGCCCCGCCCATGCTCCATCTATTGCCATACTAACACTTTTCTGAGAAAAAAACAACCAGATTTTTTTGTGAAGCCCCTGTGCCGAATGTGGAAGTTTTCCCTTCTTTTTTGTGCAAAATAGACATCCCCGTTCCGGGCAGGCCTGCCGCCGCGGGACGGGGAGGGGAAAAGCTGGTTTTGGGGGGCTTATCAGCAGAGGGTCGCGTAAATGACCGCTTTGATGGTGTGCATCCGGTTTTCCGCCTCGTCGAATACCACGGACTGGGGGGACTCGAACACCTCATCGGTGACCTCCATCTCCGGCACGCCGAACTTCTCGGCGATTTCCGCGCCGATGGTGGTCCTGGTGTCGTGGAAGGAGGGCAGGCAGTGCATGAAGAGGGCGGTGGGCCTGGCGTTAGCCATGGCGGCGGCGTTGACCTGATAGGGGCGCAGCAGCCGGATGCGCTCCTCCCACACCTCGTCCGGCTCGCCCATGGAGACCCAGATGTCGGTATAGAGCACGTCGGCGTCCCTGGTCCCGGCGGACACGTCCTCGGTCAGCGTAACGGAGCCGCCGCTCTCCGCGGCCAGCTCCTTGGCGGTCTCCACCAGCCCGGCGGCGGGGAACAGTTCCCTGGGGGCGCAGGCGGTGAAGTGGATGCCCATCTTGGCGCAGGCGATCATCAGGGAGTTGCCCATATTATTCCGGGCGTCGCCCATGTAGGTGAATTTCAGGCCCTTCAGACAGCCGAACTTCTCCTCCATGGTCAGCAGGTCCGCCAGCATCTGGGTGGGGTGGAACTGGTCGGTGAGGCCGTTCCACACGGGCACCCCGGCGTACTTTGCCAGCTCCTCCACCAGGTCCTGGCTGAAGCCCCGGTACTCGATGCCGTCGTACATCCGGCCCAGCACCCGGGCGGTATCGGCGATGGATTCCTTTTTGCCCATCTGGGAGCTGCCGGGGTCCAGGTAGGTGACGCCCATACCCAGGTCGTATCCCGCTACCTCGAAGGCGCAGCGGGTCCGGGTGGAGGTCTTTTCAAACAGGAGGACGATGTTTTTGCCCTCCAGGTATTTGTGGGGGGTCCCGGCGCGCTTCATGGCCTTGAAGTTTTTTGCCAGGTCCAGAAGGTATCTGATTTCTGCCGGAGAGTAGTCCAGCAGCTTTAAAAAATGTCTTCCTCTGATGTTTACAGGCATGGTATGTCCTTTCTTCGCGCCCTTTGGGCGCGAGGGGAATTTCTTCTTAAATCGGCCCGGGGCCTCCGCGGCCCCGGACCCCGCGCCTACTTTTGCCGCGCGGCAAAAGTAGGCAAAAACGCGCTTAAACCTGCGGTTTAAGAATTCCTCATTTACTACGGGGGCTATTTGTTTTGCGCTCGTCCTGTAGTCCGTCCGGCCTGAACCGAACTGCTGGCACGTGTATCGGGCGAAGCGTCTATTTCAGGATGTTGTCGGGANTCCCTACCGTANTATCCCGGAGANCTCCCGCNAACGGTTCCCAGATTGGTCCNTCCGGCAGGGCCTGGAACGCCATCTGCTTTCCGGACGGGTGGGGGAAGGAGAGCGCGCNGCTCCACAGGGCCATGTCTCCGNNGCCCCCGCCATACTTTCCGTCNCCNANCAGNGGCATTCCCCGGCTGGCAAACTGCACCCGGATCTGGTGGGTGCGNCCCGTGTGGAGCCGGACCAGGNCCAGNGNNANNCCNTCTTTTTCCGCCAGNACGCGGTATTCCAGACTGGCCTCCTTCACNCCGCCCCGCATCCGCTTGACNNCGAAGCTCTTGTTCCGGGCCTTGTCGTGGAGNAGNANNTCCTTCCANNTNNCCNNNGNTTNNTCCGGNTGNCCCCGGACNATGCAGANATATTTTTTCTGGAATTCNCCCCGGGTCATGGCGGCGGACAGCGCCCCGGCGGCGCGGCTGGTTTTTGCGTANACCATNACGCCNCCCGCCTCCCGGTCCAGCCGGTGGACGGGGAANATNTCGCACNCCAGCTGCTCCCGCAGCAGGNCGGGCANCGTCNCGCCGGGGCCGTCCTGGCTGAGAACGCCGGGGGGCTTGAGGCACACCGCCAGCGCCTTGTCCTGAAACAGTATTTTTATCATTTCATGACCNGGGCCATAATGGCAAGGCCCNTGTCGATCTCTTCCTTCGTNATGACCAGCGGCGGCAGCAGNCGCAGGGTNTCCGCCCCGGCGGTGAGGCACAGCAGNCCNNCGNCCATCAGNTTATCCTTCAATTCCNTGTGGGNCATTCCCTGNATGCCCACGCCGATCATCAATCCCATGCCNCGGATGCCNGACACATAGGGGCTGTTCAGCGCGGCGATGCCGTCCCGGAGGTANTNCCCCTTCTCCGNNNCCTGGGCNAGAAAGTCGGGGGTCAGGGTGTCCATCACCACGTTGGCGGCGGCGGCGGACATGGGGTTGCCGCCGAAGGTGCTGCCGTGGTCCCCGGCCCGGAGGACGTTCCGGCACTTNTCGNTGGTCATGAAGCCGCCGAAGGGCAGTCCGCCGGCGATGCCCTTGGCGAAGGTCACCACGTCCGGCTGGATNNCGAACTGCNGGTANGCGAACAGNGTGCCCGTCCGGCCTATGCCGGTCTGGACCTCGTCAATGAGCAGCAGCCAGTCCTTNTCGGCGCACAGCTTCGCCACGGACTGGACGTAGTCCTTTTNCAGGGGATTTACGCCGCCCTCGCCCTGGATCAGCTCCATCATCACGCCGCAGACGTCGTCCCCGGCCTGGGCCATGAGGCTGTCCATNNTGTTGGCCNCGGCGTANCGGAAGCCCTCGGTGAAGGGGAAGAAGAACTCGTGGAAGTGNTCCTGNCCGGTGGCCTTCANNGTGGTNATGGTCCGGCCNTGGAAGGANTTNTTCANGGTAATAATNGNNGCCCGGCCCTGGCCGTACTTNTCANAGGAGTATTTACGGGCGACTTTNATCATGCCCTCGTTGGCCTCCGCGCCGGAGTTGCCGAAGAAGACCGCCGCCATTCCCGCGGCGGGGACCAGCCTGGAGGCNAGAAGGGCGTAGGGCTCGGTATAGAACAGGTTGGAGATNTGGCCCACCTTCATGGCCTGGTCGTAAATGGCCCTGGCCCAGGNNTCGTTGGCGTAGCCCAGGGAGCACACGCCGATGCCGGAGGTGAAATCGATGTACTCCNTGCCCTCGGTNTCCCAGAGNGNNGCGCCCTTGCCGTGGTCGATGGCAATCTGGTTNCTGCCGTAGGTCTGGAGGACNNAGCCCTCGTCCAGGGCCTTGATTTCAGCGAAATTCATAAGAAAANNTCTCCTTTTACCAAATCATNGTCCCGATTCCCGCGTGGGAGAGGACCTCGATCAGGATGGAGTGGGGNATCCGTCCATCCAGAATNTGGGTGCGCCGCACGCCGTTTTGCACCGCGTCCACGCAGCAGTCCACCTTGGGGATCATGCCNCCGGAGATGATCCCCTGGCTCACCAGCTCCGGNACCTCCGNCAGGCGNACCTGGGAAATNAGGGTNTCCTCGTCGNTTCGGTCCCGCAGCAGGCCCCGGANGTCGGTCAGCAGGATCAGCTTTTCCGCGCCCACCGCGATGGCGATCTTNGCGGCGGCGGTNTCGGCGTTGACGTTGTAGCTGGTNTCCTNGTCGGTTCCCTGGGCNACGGTGGAAATGACGGGGATGAAGCCGTCCTGAATGGCGTCCTGAATGACCTTGGGGNCCACCTCGGTGATTTCGCCCACCAGNCCGTAATCCACGCCGTCCTCCTGACGGCGCACGGCCTTCAGCATCCCGCCGTCCAGGCCGCACAGGCCCACCGCCTGCCCGCCCGCNCGGTTGAGGGTGGCGNCCAGATTCTTGTTGACCTTGCCGCACAGCACCATCTGGACCACTTCCATGGTCTCCTCGTCGGTGTAGCGCAGGCCGTTGACNAANTTGCTCTCCTTGCCGGTTTTTTTCAGCAGNTCGTTGATCTCCGGCCCGCCGCCGTGGACNACCACCACGTTGATNCCTACCAGCCGCAGCAGAATGATGTCGCTGATGACCGCCTTGCGCAGCNCNTCGGAAATCATGGCGTTGCCGCCGTATTTGATGACGACCGTCTTGCCGTANTACCGCTGGATGTAGGGCAGCGCCTCCACCAGCACCTGGGCNCGGTCGCTGTGATTNAGNTTCATTGGTAAGNGNCTCCTTNNNTTCGGNATACATNCTTTTTCTTTGTGAACAAAGAAAAAGNATCAAAAAGAAAAACTTTTTGCTTGCCCGATGGGCCTTAGTCAGTGGCGCGCAGCGACACTGACGGGACGGTCGTTGGGCCGCAGGCACAATGACGTCCCTCAGCGGGGTGCGTTCGTCTGGGAGAAATTTTTAGGCTGCGTACTGCCTACAAGCGCGAAGCATCCGCTTCGCGCAGGTATAAGTAGTCTAAATTCGACCGTACGGCTCACGCCGTACTGGAGGGCCCGTCTAATAAGCATTTTTCTTTACGTTCTATAATCTCCGTTGATTTTGATATAATCGTAAGTAATATCGCAGCCCCAGCAGGTGCAGGACTCATATCCCTCCGACAGGGAGATGTCGATATCCACCTCGTCCTCGGTAAGGATATTCTTTGCCAGGTCCTCGTCAAAGTCCACCCCCCGGCCCTGCCGGCAGACCAGGATCTCCCCCGCGTCGGAAGCGAAGGAGACGTCTACCTTCTCCGGGTCGAACTTCTCGCCGGAGTAGCCCATGGCGCACAGCACTCTTCCCCAGTTGGCGTCGCAGCCGAAGATGGCGGCTTTCGTCAGGGTGGAGGAGATGACGGACTTGGCGATCGTCTCCGCCTTTTCCTCGCTGTCCGCGCCGCGGACGGTGCAGGTGATGAGGTGTTTGGCTCCCTCGCCGTCCTTGGCCATGGAGCGGGCCAGCAGATAGCAGATTTCGTGCAGCTTCATGACGAAGTCCACATAATGGTCGTTCATTTCCGTGATCATCTTGTTGCCCGCCATGCCGTTGGCCAGGATGCAGCAGGTGTCGTTGGTGGAGGTGTCCCCGTCCACGCTGATGCGGTTGAAGGTGGTGCGGACCACTTCCTCCAGCGCTTCCTGGAGCATTTCCTGGGAAATGGCGCAGTCGGTGGTGATAAAGCAGAGCATGGTGCCCATATTGGGATGGATCATGCCGCTGCCCTTGGCGATGCCGCCGATGCGGACCTTCTTGCCGCCGATGATGACCTCTCCGGCAAACTCCTTCTTCACCGTGTCGGTGGTCATGATGGCGTGGGCCGCGCCGTCGCTGCCCGCCGCGCTGTGCTCCAGCAGGCCGTACAGTTCAGGCAAGCCCTTTTCGATCACGTCCACCTTCAGCGTCTGGCCGATCACGCCGGTGGAGGCCACCAGGACCTCCTCCGGAGCGCAGCCGATGGCCTTCGCCGCCGCCGCGCACATCTTCTCGGCGTTCTCCTCCCCCTGGGGGGCGCAGGCGTTGGCGTTGCCGCTGTTGGCGATGATGGCCCGCACCTTGCCGTGGGCCAGGTGGGATTTGGTGACGTGGATGGGGGCCGCCTGTACCACGTTTTTGGTGAACATGGCCGCCGCCGTACACGGTACGTCGGAGACGATCAGGCCCACGTCCTTCTTGCCGGCGTTGTGGGTCTTGACGCCTGCGTGGAGTCCCGCTGCCCGGAACCCCTGGGCGGCGCACACGCCGCCGCTGATGGTATTGAACTCCATTTCATTACACATGGTTGTCACTCCTGTTTGTCCAGCCCGGCCTCCTCCGGGAAGCCCAGCATGATATTCATATTCTGCACCGCCGCCCCGGATGCGCCCTTGCCCAGGTTGTCCAGGCGGGATGCCAGCATAACCTGTTCCCCGTTGCCGCAGACGAAAATCTGCAAATCGTTGGTCCCCGCCAGATTGTTGGACCCGATGAACCCGCAGGCGGGCGCGTCGTCGGGCCGGACGGTAACGAACCGGGACCCGGCGTAGAAATCGCGGTAGGCCGTCCGCAGGGTATCCAGCGTCTGCCTCCCGCTGAGCATATCCAGATACAGCGGCACGGTCACCACCATACCCTGAGGGAAATCGCAGATCATGGGCATGAAGATGGGCTTGCGGGTAAGGCCGCAGACCCGCGTCATCTCCGGGATGTGCTTGTGGGCCAGGGTCACGGCGTAGTGCCGGGGGCTGGCCAGCTCAGGCTCGCGGTCCGCCGCCTCATATTGGGCAATGGCTTTCTTCCCACCGCCAGTATAACCGGAAACAGCGTGACATGTCAACGGTGTGTTGGCGGACAGCAGCCCGCGTTTTACCAGCGGCGCGATCAAAGAGATGAAGCCCGTGGCGTAGCAGCCGGGGTTGGCGACGCGTTTGGCGTTCCGGACGGCCTCCCGCTGGTCCGTGCCCAGCTCAGGGAAACCGTACACCCAGCCGGGCGCGGTCCGGTGGGCGGTGGAAGCGTCGATAATGCGGGTGTTGGGATTCTCCACCAGTTCCGCCGCTTCCACGGCGGCGGCGTCCGGCAGGCACAGGAACACCACGTCCGCCGCGTTCATCAGCTTTTTGCGTTCGGCAGAATCCTTCCGCTTGTCCTCGTCGATGAGCAGCAGTTCGATATCCTCCCGCCCCGCCAGCCGGTCATAGATTTGCAGGCCGGTGGTGCCCTCCTTGCCGTCGATATATACAACAGGTTTATCCATGGCGGTACTCCTCAATAAATTTAGTCAGTTCTTCGATCTGCCGGGCGGTCTCCTCCGCGGCGGGGCCGCCGAAGCTTTTGCGCTGGCCCATGCAGGTCTCCAGACTGAGGGCCTCGTACACGTCCTCGCCGAACAGGGGAGAGATCTTTTGCAGTTCCGGCAGGGACAGTTCTTCCAGCAGCCTGCCGTTTTCCGTGCAGTAGTAGACCAGATTGCCCACGGCGGTATAGGCGTCCCGGAAGGGCATTCCTTTTTTGGTGAGATAGTCGGCGCAGTCGGTGGCGTTGATAAACCCGCCGCCCGCCGCTTTCCGCATATTCCGGGGCAGCGCCCGCATGGTGGAGATCATCCCCGTAAATACGGGCAGGCACATTTTCACCGTGTCGACGGTGTCGAATACCGGCTCCTTGTCCTCCTGCATGTCCTTGTTGTAGGCCAGGGGCAGGCCCTTCATGGTAGTCAGCAGGCCCATGAGGTGGCCGTAGACCCGGCCGGTCTTGCCCCGGACCAGCTCGGCCACGTCGGGGTTTTTCTTCTGGGGCATGATGGAGCTGCCGGTGGAATAAGCGTCGTCCAGCTCGATGAATTTAAACTCCCAGCTGCACCAGAGGATGACTTCCTCGGCGAATCGGCTGAGGTGCATCATTAAAATAGAGAGGGCGCTGAGCAGCTCGATGGCGTAGTCGCGGTCGCTGACCCCGTCCAGGCTGTTGGAGCAGGGCGCGTCGAAGCCCAGGAGCTTCGCGGTCTGCCAGCGGTCGATGGGGTAGGTGGTGCCCGCCAGGGCGCCGCTGCCCAGGGGGCAGATGTTCATGCGTTTTTTGCAGTCGGCCAGGCGTGTTACGTCACGGCTCAGCTGTGCGCCGTAGGCCAGCAGGTGGTGGGCGAAGGAAATGGGCTGGGCCCGCTGGAGGTGGGTATAGCCGGGCATGACGGTCTGCTGGTGCTGTTTGGCCTGATCCAGGATGGCCTGCTGGAGGTCCAGGATCTGGCCGGTAATTTCGTCGATCTCCCCCCGGAGGTAGAGCCGGAGGTCCACGGCGACCTGATCGTTCCGGCTGCGGGCGGTGTGGAGGCGTTTACCGGCGGGGCCTGTTTTTTCTGTAAGGAGGGTTTCCACATTCATGTGGATGTCCTCGTTGTCGGGGGTGAATTCGATTTTTCCGGCTTCCGCGCCGGCCAAAATTTCTTTTAATCCCGAGATGATTTGATCTTTGTCCTCCCGGGAGATGATGCCGCGGTCCGCCAGCATGGCGGCATGGGCTATGCTTCCTTCAATATCTTCCTTATACATTCTGCAATCGAATTGAATGGAGGAGTTGAAGTCGTTGACTAAGCTGTCCGTTTCCTTGCGGAAACGTCCGCCCCAAAGTTTCATCGTTATTTTCCTCGTTTCTTCTTCGCGGCCCTTCGGGCCGCTTTTGAGTGGTTTCTATTCGATAGCCCGGGGCTTTCCCAGCCCCGGACCCCGGGCCTACTTTTTGTGTGAACAAAAAGTAGGCAAAAAGTCACTTAAACCTGGCGGTTTAAGAATCCCTGATATTTACGGGGGTTAGCCGCCATTGGGCGAAAACTTGCCGGATTGGGTGCCCCTGAGCTGGCTGTTGTCCTTCTAGGGGCTTGGCTCTTGAAGGACTCCGGCTGCCGCCCTGTTAAAGAGAGACTGCCCTGCAAGGGGGACCGTCTGACGCGACTGCCCCGGGAGGACCCAAAGCGGTGCGGTAGGGACCCTCGACAACATCGTTGGATAGACGCTTCGCCCGCTACACGGGGTCCGGTTAATTTAGACCGGACGGACTACAGGACCCGCGCAAAACAAAACGACACATCAGGGGATTCTCAAGGGCGGCGAAGCCCCCTTGAGCACGCTTTTGCTACTTTTCGCGTGCGCGAAAAGTAGGCCCCGCCCGGCAGGGCGAATCTAATTAAAGATTAAAGCAGGTGCCGCCGCGCGGCGGCGGCAGGAGCCGCTCTGCGGCAACCGGCAAATAAGGGGGAACCGGGGGCTTGCGCCCCCGGTTATTTAAAGTTTCCCCTGCTCCCGGTAGGCCTGCACCGTGTCGGGCAGACCCCAGAGGTTGATGAACCCGGTCGCGTCGTTCTGATTATAGTCGCTCTCCTCAAAGGTGACCAGCTTCTCAGAATAGAGGCTCTCCGGCGAGGTGACGGAGGAAGTAATGATATTCCCCTTGTAGAGCTTCAGTTTCACCTGCCCGGTGACGTGCTCCTGGGTCTTGACGGCAAACGCCTGCAGGCACTCCCGCAGGGTGGTGAACCACTTGCCGTTATACAGCAGATCGGCAAAATCCACCGCCAGCTTGCTCTTCATGTGCTTGGTGTCCTTGTCCAGCGTGATCATCTCCAGCACCTCGTGGGCCCGGTACAGGATGGTGCCGCCGGGGGTCTCGTAGAGGCCGCGGTCCTTCATGCCCACCAGCCGGTTCTCCACGATGTCCAGCAGGCCGATGCCGTTCTCGCCGCCCAGCTTGTTCAGCTTGCGGATGATGTCGCTGGCCTTCATCTTCTCGCCGTCAATGGCGACGGGCACGCCCTTGACGAAATCCAGAGTCACATAGGTGGGCGCGTCGGGCGCCATGGCGGGGGAGACGCCCATCTCCAGGAAACCGGGCTTGTCATACTGGGGCTCGTTGGCGGGGTCCTCCAGGTCCAGGCCCTCGTGGCTGAGATGCCACAGGTTCTTGTCCTTGGAGTAGTTGGTCTCGCGGCTGATCTTCAGGGGAACGCTGTGGGCCTCGGCGTAGTCGATCTCCTCGTCGCGGCCCTTGATGTCCCACTCCCGCCAGGGGGCGATAATGGTCATCTCGGGAGCGAAGCGCTTGATAGCCAGCTCGAAACGGACCTGGTCGTTGCCCTTGCCGGTGCAGCCGTGGGCGATGGCGTCCGCGCCCTCCTTTTTGGCGATGTCCACCAGGCGCTTGCCGATGATGGGACGGGCGAAGGCGGTGCCCAGCAGATAGTCCTCGTACTTGGCNCCCATCATCATGGAGGGGACGATCACNTCGTCCACCATCTCGTCCACCAGGTCCTCNANNTACAGCTTGGANGCGCCNGTCTTGATGGCCTTNNCCTCCAGNCCNTCCAGCTCGTCGCCCTGGCCCACGTCNGCCGCTACGGCGATGATCTCGGGGTTGTTGTAGTTCTCCTTCAGCCAGGGAATGATGATGGATGTATCCAGACCGCCGGAATAGGCCAGCACGATCTTTTTGATCTCTTTCTTGCTCATGATAGATATGTCCTCCTGTTATGGCTGTGTCGCACNACGAATTGATGTATATATATTACAACGTTTNGTNTTTTTATGCAATNCNGACTTTTGATNAATTCCNCNGGNNNGTCNGCNCTCNGCTTGTGCAANTTACCGGGAAATTTTTCAACATCACTGCCGGACGGNCGGATTTCNNNTNCCGGGCNGNGNGNANNGCANNAGGGNNGNNGGTGNAATAATATTCANANNGCGNTGTATACGGNGCGNGGNCGGAGAGCNGGGNAGNAGCGGGNAAATGCCGGCGGTCCNGGGNTTGACAGGAGNGGCTTGGGGCAAAACAGATAAATTTNAAGCAAAAAATTAGTGGAAATGTGCATGGTTTCCACAAATGATGTTTGTTATAATAGTATTGTATATACCCCCGGTCTCNGTTTCGGGNGAAGCACAAATTTAGGAGGTACATCATGAAAAAAAGCACCNAGACGACCAAATCCGCGGAATACACCAGTCCTTANGAATTCCACGGAAGAATCCCCCTTCAGCAGGCGATCCCNCTTGGCCTGCAGCACGTGCTGGCCATGTTCGTGGGNAACCTGACGCCGCTGATGATCATCTGCGGCATCTGCGGCATCACCAGCGACCATCCTGANATTTACGTGACGCTGCTGCAAAACGCCATGCTGGGGGCGGGCATCATCACCCTCATTCAGCTGTGGTCNATCGGCCCCATCGGCGGACAGGTGCCCGTCATTATGGGTACCAGCTCCGGCTTNNTGGGCGTGATGCGCGGCGTAGCCGCCAACTCGGCGCTGGGCGGCGGCCTGGTGGCCTATGGNGCCATTATCGGCGCGGGNATGATCGGCGGACTGTGCGAGGCCGTGCTTGGCTTCTTNATCAAGCCCCTGCGGAAATTCTTCCCGCCGGTGGTTACCGGCAGCGTGGTGCTGGCNATCGGCCTGAGCCTCATCAGCGTGGGCGTCAATTCCTTNGCCGGCGGCAGCGGGGCNAAGGACTTCGGTTCCATCCCCAATCTGCTGCTGGGCCTGCTGGTGCTGGCGGTCATCGTAGGGCTGAAGCANTTTACAAAGGGNATTACTTCCACGTCCTGCATCCTCTGCGGNATCATTGTGGGCTATNNNGCGGCCTCCATTATGGGCNTNGTGATGCCCCANGAGCTGGTGGACGCNGACGGCGCNGCCTATACGGCCTCCTGGTATGTCAACTGGTCCAAGATCGCCGAGGCCCACTGGTTCTCCGTTCCCAAGATCCTGCCGGTAAAGCCGGTGTTCAACCTCCACGCGATCATGTCCATTATGATCATGTTCCTGGTCACCGCTGTGGAGACCATCGGCGACATTTCCGGGTGCATCGAGGGCGGCATGGGCCGTGAGGCTACCGCCAAGGAGCTGTCCGGCGGCGTGATCTGCGACGGCGTGGGTTCCTTTATTTCCTCCCTGCTCTCCTCCCTGCCCACCACTTCCTTCTCCCAGAACGTGGGCCTTGTGACCATGACCAAGGTAGTCAACCGGATGGCGCTGACCTGCGGCGCGATTTTCCTGGTGCTGGCGGGCCTGAGCCCCAAGCTGGCGGCGGTCATCTCCATCATGCCNCAGAGCGTCCTGGGCGGCGCGGCGGTCATGATGTTCGCGTCCATCGCGGTATCCGGCATCAAGCTGCTGACCAAGTATGGCGTGACCAACCGGGTGGTCACCATTGTCTCCATCGCCATGGGCCTGGGCTTCGGCCTGGGAGCCACCAGCGGCGCGCTGGCGGGCCTGCCCGAAGCGGTGCAGCTGATTTTCGGCGGCTCCGGTATCGTTCCGGCGGCGGTGCTGGCCATTATCCTCAATATCATTATCCCCAAGGAGCAGGAGGATCTGGACAACGAGGCGAAGGTGAACGCGGGGCTCTGAGCGGCTGAANGNTGAAACACATTACTGTTCNTGAAAAGCGCCGCATTTTATACGCGGAGTAATTGAGCGTTCNAAAAAAACCACGCAAACACGGCGGATGCGGTGTTTGCGTGGTTTTTGCTGCGGATGAGGAAATGCGGGCGGAATGNGTCCCGCAGGGAATCTGCCGCCCGGGCTTCTCCCATCACACCTCGCTGAAAATATACCTGTGCTTCCGCCCGCCCTCCAGCAGGGCCTCGATGACGGGGCTGCCGTCGTGCTCGGTGGCCAGGAATTCCACGCTCCGCTCCCGGCGGTACTGGTCCTGAACGTACATGGCGGGGCTTTCCAGCTCCAGCTCCATAATTTCCCGGCGGTCCGGCAGCATGTCCCCGGTGCAGGGGACGTATTCTTCTTTGATGACTTCGTAGGTTTTCATGACACTGATCCTTTCTTCGTCCCGTTTGGACGGTTCGCATTAGGATGCGCCGGGAACCGGGGAATTATACAGGGTCCCGCCAAAGAAAAATACGAAAAANCGGCAATTTTCTATTGACAAACCGGAAATGCTTGGGTATAATAATNCTCGCGTTCCAAAGACAGCAGGTGGGTCCGCCCATAAATCCTGCCGAGGATTGCCGATCTTTTATGATTAGCACGGTCCTTGCGTCTTAACGCAGGGACCGTTTTTCCTACCTCAGAACGCAGATCGTGCCTGCACGATCACTTTCCCCGCGAATTCTAATGGAGGTGAAAACAAGAATGCCTAACGCAAAGGTTCTCAGCGAGAAGCAGGCCATCGTGGCCGATCTGACCCACAAGCTGCAGAACGCCGCCGCCGGTGTGCTGGTGGACTACAAGGGCATCACTGTGGCCGAGGACACTGCTCTGCGCGCCGAGCTGCGCAAGAACAACGTCGAGTACGCCGTGGTGAAGAACACCCTGCTCCAGTTCGCCGTCAACAACTGCGGCATGAACGAGCTGGACGANCTGCTCAGCGGCGCGACCGCTCTGGCTATCTGCCACGACGACCCCGTAGCCCCCGCCCGTGTGGTCAACGACTTCGCCAAGAAGATCGACGGCCGCTTCGAGATCAAGGGCGGCTTCATGGACGGCAAGCCCATGCCCCTGGACGAGGTCATGGCTCTGGCCGCCATTCCCCCGCTGCCCATCCTGCAGGCGCAGGTCCTGGGCACCATGCTGGCTCCCATTTCCGGCCTGGCCTGCGTACTGAAGCAGATCGCCGAGAAGCAGGGCGCTCCCGCCGAGGAGGCTCCCGCAGAGGCAGCCGAGTAATCAGACGNAGGGTCTGATTGCCGGACCGGCCGTTGACGCAAAGCGGCAATGACGGTCCCTGTGCCGCCGGGTAAGCGGCACGATTCCCTGAATATTTATATTTACTGAAAAATTATTAGGAGGTACCTAACAATGGCTAGCGAGAAAGTTACCGCTATGATCGAAGAAGTTAAGGCTCTGACCGTTCTGGAGCTGAGCGAGCTGGTTCACGCTCTGGAGGAAGAGTTCGGCGTTTCCGCCGCCGCTATGGCNGCTCCCGCCGCTGGCGCCGCCGCTCCCGCCGCNGAGGAGAAGACCGAGTTTGACGTGGTCCTGACCGGCTTTGACGCCGCTGCCAAGATCAAGGTCATCAAGGTTGTCCGCGAGATCACCGGCCTGGGCCTGGCNGAGGCCAAGGCTGCCGTCGAGGGCACTCCCAAGNCNCTGAAGGAAGCNNTCNNCAAGGACGAGGCCGAGGAGCTNAAGAAGAAGNTCGAAGAGGCNGGCGGCAAGGTGGAGCTGAAGTAAGTTTCCCCCCTGTTTGTCCTTCCCCCACCCAAAACCGTCCCGGTTCTGCTCCCTTGCAGAGCGGCGTTGAGAGCGGTTTCTGAGTAAAAATTGAGAGCCCGGAGTGATTCGTTTGAGTCACCCCGGGCTCTTTTTTGCCGCCATTTTTCGGCTGTTGGGCGGATTGCAAAGGGGGCTCCGGCTCCCTGGGAGACAGAGCCCCTTTCTGTTGTTCTATCAGATTATATCATTCGTAGTATCCAGCCTCGCCAAACAGTATACTCTCCGGCGTACCCTCGGGAGCATAGATGCCAATAGATAGTTTTTTGCTGATATAGCTCCCCATGTCTTCTTCCAAATCGGGGATTTGTTTTTTTACAGAAGGGATGTCCAACGGGAAAATAACTTCACCATTAACGGATATCTCGCATTCGCCAAACACTTCTACGGCCTCACACTTATCATCCGGGTTATAGAACACATGACAAATACCAAAGTCATCTGTAAGGGTCTTGCTGAACTTATTTTTTCTGAACTCTTTGTACGCGCGGCCAACTGCTTTCCGCACTTCATCGCGGGACATTCCAAACTTTATTCCATTGACTCCCTCTAAAGGCGCCGCACTCCATTTAGGCATTTATTTTACCCTCCTGCTCTAATTTATCAACATATGCCAGCATTTCCGAAATTGCCTCATCATACTTATTACCAAACTGATCACGGATGTCGTCGATATCCATCTGAACCGCCTCGCGGAATTTCCCTTGTCCAATTAGTTCCCTTTGCTGCGCGCAATATTCACGGGCTTCCCGGGAACTTCCGCAGCTGGCAGTCTGGCGGTGATCCGCTTTTTCCATCTTAATTGCCGGGCCGTCATTTCGCTCTAAAGGGGACGCGCTGTCGGCGGGCATATGATGGACTTCATGTGTGCTCCCATCGCTTGTTGCTTTTACTTCCGCATAGCTCCCGCCTTTTTTCTCCGTGATTTCCCCGGACGGAAGCTCGCCGTTATTGGAGCCGCCATCCCAAAAAGCCCTTGCCTTTTCAGGGGTCATTCCGTCCTGCGGCCTGATTTCTTTATAGTTCTCGGCGGCCGGGGATTTGACTTCGGATACCTCCGGCTTTTTAGCTGATTCCATCATCAGAACACACCTCCTTCCGCTTGATAGATTTCAGTAAATCGACAAAAGATGTCGTTATACGCGGCGTCCCGCAGAGACTGTTCATAAAGAACCAGCGCGATCACAAGGTCGATCTGCTTCTTGGAGTAACCCTTGATCGAGGGCCGCAGTCTGTCGGCTACGGAATGAACCCATTCCGTGATCTCATTGCAGCGAGCCGATGCCCTGATGGCATCTTCCGCGGCCAGGAAATCGTATACAAGCCGCCGGAGCGCTTCCATGGCGTTGGCCTCATCGGAGGAAATGTACTCCATAAAGTCCTTCTTAATGGAGACGTCCAACTTCGACCGGATGACCATTTTCTTCAAACGGAGGATGTCCGCGCGGTTTCCCCCGCGAAGCAGCTCCTGATTCATAATGCAGTCCAGCAAAGATTCCGTCACGATGCCGGCCTCCATATCCAGGCTCCCATCGTCATTTTTGGGCGTATAGACATAAGGGGACTGTGGACTGGCGTACTTCGCCACCTTGCACAGAACGGGCTGAACCCATTCGTTCTGATAAACGGCGGCAACGCCGCACGGGAGCTTGGCAAGCTCAGCGATCTGGTCGTCGTTAAGGTTTGCGGCCCGGCCAACCAGCTCGCGGTCAGTGCGGTCGGGCAAACGCATGATAATTTTCGTATTGGTATTGCGGATCACCGAGAGGTCAAGCAGCCCGGGCGCCTGGTCGGCAATTACAAAGCCCTCGCCATAGGTTCTCATTTCAGCGATGGCATTGGCGAGCATTTCCACACTTTTGCCGCGCAGGTTTCCGCTTTCAGAAGACTGTTCGGCGGAAGTCCTTTTCAAGAGGTTATGCGCTTCCTCCAAAACGGTAATGTGCCGCAGCTTTTCGTTCATGCCGGCCGCGGCGGCCATTCGATGCTCCTGGAGCTTCAGAACGAGCATACCCATAATGAGCGATTTGGTTTCCGAGGAGCCTACCCGGCTCAGATCAACGATTACATTCTTGTCGAACAGGTCGATGTCCGCAATTTCGTCGCAGGTGAAAATCATCCCATTGATACCGTTCGTCAAGGATTGCAGTCTGGTCAGGAGCGAGCCCTTGTAGGCGCCCTTGTTATCGCTGTCATATTCGCTGGCGTCAATGATTTCCCTGACGCTGCGGGCAACATCCGCGAAGGATGGGTAAATGGCTTCTCCGTACCTGTTGGTGGAGCGGACAAGGTCCCAGCCGCAGTCCGCGTAGGATTTCTCTACGGCGTTTTTCAGAACGGCGGGCATGGCCGCGTACATAGGCCAGCACACATTGAAAATTTCGATCAGCCGGTCAAGGTGTTCCAAAACATGAATCTGCTCCGGGAAGCTGAACGGGTTGACGCGGAGCAGCGGGGTGACCGCCGGATTTGTGCCGAATACGGAAACGCCGGGATCGGAGCCGAATATATGCTTATATTCGCCTTTGGCCGGCTCGACCACCATGAATCGGACCCCCTGGTCCAGGGCCTCGCTCAAAAGCCGGTAGACCGTATTGCTCTTTCCGGAACCGGTGCTGCCCGTGATAAAAGTGTGAGAAGTCAAGGACTCTTTCGCAAGCCGAACCCTGGCGTTTTCCTCATGGTGCATATGAAAGATACTGCCGAGCTCCATTTGCTCCTTACATTCTGGAATAATGTCGAAGGCCGCGATATTGCGCCCAAACTCAGCGCACTCAATGACGGGCAGGCCGGGGATGGATTTTCTCGGGAAGTTTAACGAGTATGCCAGTTCCTTCCCGGAAAGGTTTGTTGTGGCCGTTACGATTGGCGGGTAAACGCTGTAAGCCGGGCTTTTATCAATAATATTCGGATTAAGGCCAAAGAGGGGGTGGCGGAGCTCCCGCAGATAATTGCAGATTTCTTTTGCGTCGCCGCTGGCTTCGCCCATATCGCCGCGCCACAGGTTGATGGCCGCCTGAGACATGTAGGATTCCTCGCCCTGGGTAAGGGCCAGATAAGAATGGGCCACATTGTTGGCGACATTCTGATCCTCGCTCATAACATAAGCGGCGAAGTCCCACATACCGAGGGCCGTACTCAATTCAAGGCGCTTCATCTGGGCTTCCAGGATTTCCAGAGCGTGTTTGATGTTATAGTTTGTGAAGCTCTGGTTGATACCCTCGCTTTTGCCGATCGTTGCCGTTACATTGGAGCTTCTTGCGAAGCTTGCGCCGAAGTTCATGCCAAGGTTGACGCTCTTGAAGGCGCCGGCGGTTCTGGACACTGTGTTGGTTACGGCGCGGCCTAACGTTTTGGCCACCGCTTTTCCAACGGTAGAGGTGACGGATTGTCCGGCCGCTTTCGCGACAGCCCGCCCGGTGGATTCGGCAACAGCTTTTCCGGTGGATTGCGCGATGCTTTCAGCGGCATTTTCAGTTATCCCTGTAGTTGCCGCGTCAGATATATTTGCTCCGATACTGTCTGCGGCGCTGGAGTTCCATGTGTGGTTGTAATTTATGGAGCCGTTTACGGAGGCGTTTGCGGAGGTGTTTACCGAGGTGCTTACCGAGGTGTTTACTGATGCGTTTGCGAATGGTAAGCCTCCGCCAACAGAGCCGCCGGTAGAATTGCCAACAGATCCGCCAACAGACGCGCCAATAGACGCGCCAACAGATCCGCCCAATGTATCAGCGCGGCCCGAAGTATCCGTATGAGTGGTATTTTCCCCCTCTGTATGGGTAATGCTGGCGGATTTTGCGCTGCCCGTGGTATTGGTAACGGAACTGCCTGTCGAATCTGTAGTGGTCCTTCCGGTTGAATCTGTAACGGTCTCGCCTGTGGATTCCGTTACGGCGCCGCTTGCTGAATCAGTCACGGTATCGCTGCTGGAGTCTGTCGTCCCGGCGGAATCTGTTATTGCCTGGTTTTGTCCGTTCTGAATACCGGCGCTTGCGCCGATATTGACGCCCACAGTCGCGGAAGAACCTGTAGAGTTCTGTTCGTTGTATGTAAAGGTGGTCGACCAGGCGGCATACGGGGCAAGGCCGGAATACATCTCCGCCAGGCGCAGCTTTCTGTACGCAATGTCACGGATAGGCGTTGCCAGCAGGATAATGATGTACTCCTTGCTCCGCTTATTCGGGACAATGCCATCCAGAAGCTTCTCAATAGTCTGGCTGATAAACTTTTCCGATTTCTCCGTGGGGACGTTGGTGGCCGCGGCGACGGAATATGGAATATCCCTTTTCATGCAGGGAATGACGCCGCAGCCAATCTCTTTTGCCCACTCGGAGCCTGGGAAATTGCCCTTGACGGCCTCACCCAGCCGGATGCTGAAATTATCGGCGGCAATGTTGCTGGCGGCATTCCTGGTGTTGGTAACGGCCAGAAATACATGGGTTGTTTCACAAGTCCTGTGGAATACCAGTGAGATATTGCAGTCCTCGTTGGAAAGGACCTGGTACACATTCACAAGCTTTTCCAGGCTGTTCTCGCTTTTGTCCACCACCCACTTGGTGATGTTGAAAAAGCGAATATTTCTGGCGGTATCGAAATCCGTCCCACCGTACTCGGCCTCTCTCTTGACAGGGACATAAAGATCCTTGAGCTGCGCAAGGTAGGCCCTGTAAATTTCCACGCTGCCGGCGGCAAGAAGCCGCCTGGTCAGCTCCTCCGCCGCGCTGTCGGTTGGATCGGGCATCTGAGAGAGGTATTCGTCCCGCCGGAGCCGGACATTTTCAAGCTGCTCGGGGCTGAGGGAGGAGAGCTTCGAGACCCTGTCCGCGGCTCTCTCTCCGGCTCTCGCAATATTATCCATGACGCTCATGGCGCAGCCTCCTGTCTGTCAATTTGGCTCTGTAATCTTTCAGGATTCCTTCCAATCCATCATCCGCCTGATTTGCTCCGTATAATCATTGAGCTTGATCATGCGGGATTCGAGCTCAGCGATTCTTTCGGTTTCTTCACGGATAAATTCAGCGTGCTTATGAAGCTCCGGGCTGAACTCGACAATGTTCTCGATGATTGTCGCCAGCAGGCTGCCCATCCAGGCGTCGAAGCTGTTTGCGTGACTGGTTTCAAAGGACCTGTATATCTCCGAAACCTGAGCCTGCATCTCGCTGTTGTATTTCCGGGTAAGCTTATCAATATTTATCCTGTTGGAATCGCCAAAGAAACGATGTAAGAAAGCGGCTTTGTCAAAAATCATGTCAACCTTGGCGTCAAAGACAAGTTCCTGATATTCCAGAATGATGCCGGAAAGCTCCGTGCGCTTCTCATCGGTCAGGGCGCTGGAATTGGTGACGATTTTTGAAAGCAAAATCTTCAGCTGGTTTGCCCGCTCCGCCCAATACGCTCTGGACTGATTCTCCAGAAGGATTTGCGCCTGCGCGATTTTAGCCGTGAAAACATCCCGAACGGCGTTGATGAGCGCGTCAGAGGAAGCCTGCTCCGCATCTTTTTTGGTCTCTTTCAGTTCGCTGCGATTTTCGGCAATCTCCCGAGCCCCTTCGAGGGCGTCTGTTCCGATTTTCCGGATAGCCGATATGCTTAACTCGTTGAAAGCGTTAGAGAAGTTCCTGCCCAGGTTATCAAAAAAGGATTTCTGGGATTCCCGCACATCTTCTTTTCGGCCTTCAACATCCTTTTCTTCGGCTTTTGCCTGCCGGAACGATTCTTCCAGATCTTCCAGCTCGGCGGTGCTGTACGCCGTAGTCGCCTCTGAAACAAATTCTTCCATTGCGGCAGAGTAATCCTGCTGATAGGCGGCTTCCGCGTCGGCGCTGTCCGCCTCCAATCTATCAATAAGGGCCGCCTTCTCTTTTTCAAGAACGGTGTACATGTGCGCGCGTTGAGCTTCTCTTTTTTGCTTCGCCTCCATGATCTCGTCAGAGGTGATTTGAATCACTTTTCCAAGAAACAGCTGGGACTGCTGGCATTTGTTATAATGGGAGTAGACGCTGGCGAATGTTTCGATTGCCTGTTCCGCGCTGTACAGTCCGCTGTTGGCATACAGCAAATTCTTGTGCTTATCCGAAAGCACATCATATTTGCGCTTGATCTGATCCGGTAAAATATTGTAGCGGTATAGCTGTTTATAATTGCGGTGGGTCGGATCAATGTATTTCGGCTCCTGGTCGCCAAATACTTCCTCGGTGTGTTCTCCAACAAAGTGCCCGTCGTTCTTTGAGCCAAGGCCCATAATAGAGGAGACAAAATAGATTCCGCCGGAATATAATTTGCGGGGGATGGCAAGGCTCAGGATCCGGTCACGGTCATCATCGGTAAGGCCGTCCTTTTTCAGGGCGGCCGCGTCGGCCTTATTTACAATAATCATGGTGAACCGGTTGTCCAGCTCATCCATGTTGTTGATGTCCTGGTACAGCTTATCATTATCCGTGCTGTCCAGGGAATCATACTCGGAGACAAAGACGGGAAGTCCGTTGGACAAGTCTTCCATGGCCTTTTTCAGTACCTGGTAATGCTTAATGTTAGAGGCGGAGTTGGAGCCCGGGGTGTCGAAGATCACGAAGTTATTCTTTATCTTTCCCCATAGGCCGTCATCGAAAGGAGTCTCAATTTCGATCAAATCAGAAATGACCTCGGCGTTTTCCCGGTTGGCAAACCCGTTGATGACCTCTAAAACCTTGTTCAGCTTGGAGGGGATTGGTTCACCCGCAATCTCGTCAAGCAGCGCCTTTAGCCTTTGCGCCAGGGGATTTTCTTCCGGCTCGGTCAGGAATTTATAAGAATCCGCACTGAAGCGGATGCGGACGCTTTTCAGTTCATACTCAAATTTGATGGATGCCCTGTCGGGATACTTCGACTGTGAAATTTTATAGATTTTGGCTGTTGTGGGCTCATCACTGCTCGGCAAGAGCTCGTAGCCAATCAACGCGTTGATAAAGGTGGATTTTCCCGAGCTGTAATTGCCAATCACGCAAATAGGGATTACGTCATTCGACGCGTCGGAAAATTTCTCAAGCTCTCGCTTGATCTTCGCCTTGTCGGAAACGCTCTCCGCTACAAGAGGACTCAGCTCCTTGAACACCCTGATTACATCCGGCAGAATATCCCTCGCATTTTCAAGGCATCTGTCGGATTTGGACAGCATAATCAACGAAGGATAGTTATCCTGGCCGCAAATAGATTCCAGCTCATGGTACTCATCACCGGTTCCCTCAAAAGCAACCTCGATTTTCTCTCCGCTTATGCCGTATTCACTGATGATTACATCGATAATCTGCTTGGCCTTGAACGGGAAAAAACCAACGCAGAGTTCATCGCACAGCAGCCTGCTGTCCGCGTCATGTTCAGCGTCAATAGCGCGCCACTGTTCTGATGATTCTTCCCAGATTTGAAACGTTGTCTCCTTTTGATACGGGTTGCTGACGATCTTGATCTTCACCATATTTTATTATCTCCTTTATATCAATATGGAATTGGTGATATTCACTCCTGTCCATCGGTGGCGACTTATATCCATCCTTTCCCGGCATACTGTTATGATATCATACCTGGATAGACAAGATCTGTCCCCCCTTGAAAAATTCTGAGTAAATTCGCTTTAACTTTACCATATTGGGAACCAAATAGGAATACCTCGCCTGGTTATGCAGGGAGAAAAATCCGATTATTCACCAGGCGAAACAGGGCTCTTATAGAAGAGGCGGCCGCCCCGCCGCGTTTGGCAGACTATACAAGAATCGCGCGCGGTTTTTGTAGGGTGTCAGAGAAAAAATGACACCCTACAAAAAAATGCCCCATTTCAAAATACGGCGGGCATTTGATACAATTCATACCAGAAAGCCGAAACCAATCGAACGGCAATATGGAAGGAGTATCATCATGAAAAAACTGACAGCATTGATTCTTTCGCTGGTTATGGTCCTGTCACTGGCCGCCTGCGGCGGCTCCGGAAA
Source organism: Oscillibacter sp. (assembly GCA_014799845.1). Lineage (GTDB taxonomy): Bacteria > Bacillota > Clostridia > Oscillospirales > Oscillospiraceae > Pelethomonas. Next base: position 21,998 of record JAAVHF010000027.1, read on the forward strand.
CGACAGCAGCAAGGACTCTTCCGGCGGCGGCGCCCCCAGCAATTCCAACGGCAGCGCCTCCTCTGACGGCAAGGCCGACGACATCGTCCTGTGGACCCTGGCGGCGGACCTCAAGCAGTTTGCCGAGCGCTACGAGGAGCAGACCGGCAACCACGTGGAAGTCGTCGTCTTCGACTCCGCCGACTTCTCCACCAAGATCATGCAGACCCTGGGCGGCAAGAGCAAGGACGTCGACGTGTTCGTCGGCGAGCCCCAGATGCTGCCCAACTTCTTCGAGGCCGGCTTCTCCGCCGACCTGAGCGCTCTGGACAGCGAAGTCAAGAGCCGCCTGGTGGACTACACCTACGAGGCCGGCTGCGATGAGGACGGCGTCCTGCGCGCCATCAGCTACCAGGCCTGCCCCGGCTCCGTGATCTACCGTCTGGATCTGGCCCGCGAGGTCTTCGGCACCGATGATCCCGACGAGATCGCCAAGCACTTCTCCTCCTTTGATGAGATCCGGGTCACCGCCCAGACCCTGAAGGAGCACGGCTACTCCATCTTCGGCGACACCGGCTCCCTGCGCTGGTTCTCCACCAGCTCCAATCCCTGGGTGAAGGACGGCCAGCTGATCGTCGATCAGGATCGTCTGGACTACTTTGACTGCGCTGTGGACCTCTATCAGAACAACTACGTGGCGTTTGCCCAGGAGTGGTCCGCTCCCTGGTACGCCTCCATGGCCGGCCCCCTGCCCCAGCTGTCCGCCACTGACGTCGATGAGGGCACCGTGTGGGGCATGGACAAGGATGACCTGCTGGCGCAGGGCCAGGCCGGCGGCGCCGGCATCACCCAGGTGTTCTCCTACGTAATGCCCTCCTGGGGCGCTCTGATCGTCCGCGACAACGCGGAAGGCAACAAGGGCAACTTCGGCATCTGCTCCGGCGTGTGCGGCTTCTTCGGCGGCGGCACCTTCCTGACCATCAACGAGTACAGCGAGCACAAGGAAGCCGCCCAGCAGTTCATTGAGTTCTGCACCCTGAACGACGAGACCGCCCAGTGGTGGCTGGAAGCCTCCAACGGCGACGTGGTCAGCAGCAAGGCCGTTCTGGAAGCCAACAGCGATTACGAGAACGAGTCCTTCGGCAACCAGCACACCTACGCCTTCTATCTTGAGGAGATGGAGAAGATCGACTACAGCCTGATCACCGGTTATGACGACACCATCAAGGACGCCTTCGGCAACGCCATCATCTCCGTCCAGAAGGGCGAGCAGACCAAGGAAGCGGCCATGCAGGAGTTCTACACGACCGTCACCACCCTGCTTCCCGAGATTTCCATCCCCGACGACGCGCCCTTCTATTCTCCCAGCTGATGAACTGATTCCCCAAGCCCTCCGGGGCGGAGCGGACCGCTCCGCCCCGGAAGCGCTTCATGATCCCCGATGAAATCCTATGTTTCGTTACCGGGTGAAAATTTAGAGCCTATCCGTAAATAGGGCGTGCGCAGATTGCGCCGTCAGATTTTTCGCCAGATGGGGCGCTTTTCCGCGGGCGGGCATAGTCTCGGGTTTGCCCGTCCGGCAGGACAAAATTTTGAGAAAAGAAAGGCGGGGCGATTTCATTGGCCGTAAAAGAGAAGACGCAGAAGCCCGGGAAGGCCCGGAAAGGCAGCCTGGAGCGGCGCAATTACTATGGCATCCTGTTTTGTCTGCCCTTTGTCATCGCGTTTTTGGTTTTCAACATCTATCCCGTATTCCGCACCTTCCAGATGAGCTTCCTGAACTACAAGGGCTTCGGCAAGGAGACCTTCGTAGGTTTTGACAACTACGCCCGGGCGGTCCAGGACCCCCTGTTCCGGGACGCCTTCGTCAACACGCTGAAGATGTGGGGCGTAAACATCGTCCTCCAGCTGGGTCTGGCGCTGCTGCTGACCATCATCTTCAACGACATAAAGTACCGCATGAAGGGCCTGGGCATCTTCCGCGC
>JAAVHF010000028.1 GCA_014799845.1 Oscillibacter sp.
ATCGCGGCGGCGCTGGCCTGCGTGATCGTGGTGGTGGCCTGCAACTACATCTTCAAGAACCGCAATAAGAAGTCCGGCACGGTGCTGGAGTACAGCCTGCTGTTCCCCTGGCTGCTGCCCACCATCCTGATCTGCTACAGCTACCGCGTGTACTTCAACAGCGAGGACATCTGGTATGTAGGCGGCAGCAACCTGTACTACGCGGATCATGTCCGGCTGCTGATCATCATCGCGTACACGGTGGTGAAGCTGCCCTTCTCCCTGCGCATGATCAAGGCGGCGTTCTACGCCATAGATGAGGAGCTGGAGGACGCGGCCCGGAACCTGGGGGCCGGCGGCCTTGTGACCTTCCTGAAGGTGAAGCTGCCCATCATCCTGCCCTCGGTGCTGGCGGTGTTCGCGCTGAACTTCAACGCCCTGTTCACCGAGTACGACATGTCCGCCACCTTCGCCAGCTCCTACGGCACGTCCTACGCCATGGTCATCCAGTCCATGTGCGCGGAGGAGGGCCTGTACGGCTACAACGTCAACGCCTCCGGACGGCGGTGCGCGTCGACGGTATTCATTATGATCGTCTCCGGCATCATCCTCTATCTGGTTTACGGCGTGGGCGCGCGGGACCTGGGCGAGCGGCTGGAGATCAGGGACCGGAGAAGGAAGCGCTGGGAGCGCCTGCAAAGCAGATTCAAAAAGCAGCCCGCCCCCAGGACCGATCCCTGAGGAGGCCGTTTTATGATAAAAAACATCGTCTTCGATATGGGCGGCGTATTGCTGGACTACAATCCGCCCCGTTTTATCAGCCGCCTCACCACCGATGAGGCGGACGCGGCCCTCCTGCTGCGGGAAGTATTCAACTCAGCGGAGTGGTTCCGGCTGGACCAGGGGACCATCGGGCAGGCGGAAGCCGCCGCCGCGATGTGCTCACGCCTGCCCGCGCATCTGCGCGGCGCGGCGGAGCGCCTGATCGAGTGGTGGAAGCTGGAGATGCAGCCGGTGGAGGGCATGGCGGAACTGGTTGCGGAATTGAAGGACCTGGGATGCGGCATCTACCTTCTCTCCAACGCCACCGTCCGTCAGCCGGAGTATTTTGACCGGCTCCCCAGCGCCCGGTATTTCGACGGGAGATTTGTCTCCGCCTTCTACAAAATGCTCAAGCCCCAGTATGAGATCTATGAGGCCATGCTGAAGGAATTCGGCCTGAAAGCGGAGGAGTGCTTCTTTGTGGACGACTCCGCCGCCAATGTGGAGGGGGCGCGCCGCGCGGGTATTGCCGGCACGGTGTTTGACGGCGATGTGGAGCGCCTGCGGGAAGTTCTGAGCCGGGCGGGCGTTCCTGTCAGGATGGGACAAAACTGATAATTTTATTGCAATACGGGAGAGTTTTTTGGATAACTTGACATTCGGTTTTGTGCGTTTTATAATAGGTATATCCGGAATGTGGAAAAAGAATTGTCTATTCCGCCCACTTCCCGGAGAAATAAGATTGGAGGATTTTTAGCATGAAGAAGTTTCTGTCTCTGCTGTTGGTTATGCTGATGGCCCTGTCTCTTGCGGCCTGCGGCGGCAGCAACAACCAGCCCGCGAACAACAACGACCAGCCCCAGCAGTCTGACAACCAGCCCGCGGACAACAACGAGCCCGCTCCCGCTGAGCCCGCCGCGGGCATGGACGCCCTGATCGACGCCGCCAAGGCCGAGGGCGAGCTGGTGGTCTACGGCTCCTGCGAGGAGGAGTACCTGGCCGCCGCCTGCGAGAACTTTGAGCGGCTCTACGGCATCAAGACCACCTATCAGCGCCTGTCCACCGGCGAGGTCCAGGCCAAGATCGAGGAAGAGAACGGCAATCCCTCCGCCGACGTCTGGTTCGGCGGCACTACCGATCCCTACAACGTCGTGGCCGCCGAGGGCCTGCTGGAGGCCTACGCCGCCGAGAACGCGTCCCACATCTCCAAGAGCGTGTATAAGCACAAGGACAACCTGTGGCACGGCATCTACACCGGCATCCTGGGCTTCATGGTCAACAAGGACGAGTTGTCCCGCATGGGCCTGGACGCTCCCCAGGACTGGGCTGACCTGACCGATCCCAAGTATCAGGGTCTCATCTGGCTGTCCAACTACAACACCGCCGGCACCGCCAAGCTGGTCATCAACACCATGATCCAGAAGTACGGCCACGACGATGGCATCCAGTACCTGGTTGACCTGGACAAGAACATCGAGGTCTATACCAAGTCCGGCTCCGGCCCGTCCAAGAACGTGGGCACCGGCGAGTGCGTCATCGGCATCGGCTTCCTGCATGACGGCATCACTCAGATCCTGGACAACGGCTATGACAACATCGAGCTGATCATCCCCTCCAGCGGCACCTCCTGCGAGATCGGCGCCACCGCCATCTTCAAGGGCGCGGCCCATCCCAACGCCGCCAAGCTGTGGATCGAGTACGCTCTGTCTCCCGACTGCGTGGATCTGGCGCAGGATCACGGCTCCTACCAGTTCCTGGTCATCGACAACGGCAACCAGCCCCAGGCCGCCAAGGACTTCGGCCTGGATCCCAACAACGTCATGGATTACGACTTCGATGATGCTACCGAGAACATCGCCACTTATATCGAAGAAGTCATGAACGCCCTGGGCAGCGCCGCCGACGACCGCTTCCAGACCGAGTAATTCCATCTGAACAACCGCATCATCTGACCGATGGGGGATGGCAATGCCGCCATCCCCCATTTTTCCATTTTTGTGTGTTTCCATGAGAGAAAGGAGGCTCCCCTATGGCAAAAGGCCAAGGCGCGGCTTTGGATCGAAAAAAATTGATGGCGGACCCCATTATGGTTTCTACCATCGTGGTCCTGATCGCATTTCTGACTTTGTTTATCCTCTATCCCCTGGCGATATTGCTGGTGGATAGCTTTGTAGGCGACGGCAACGGTTTTTCCCTCAGTGTATTCAAGCGGATTTTCGCTATGCCTACATTCAATACCGCCATTACCAACACACTGAAGGTCGGCTTCCTGGTGGGCATCCTGTCCACCGTGGTGGGACTTCTTTTTGCCTACGTAGAGGTTTACGTGAAGGTGGGCAAGGTAGTCGGCGGCCTGTTCAAGGTGGTTTCCATGCTGCCGGTGGTGTCGCCGCCCTTTGTGCTGAGCCTGTCCATGATCATGCTCTTCGGCAAGGCGGGTCTCATTACCCGGTTCCTGCTGGGCATCTATGACAACAGCGTGTACGGCTTCTGGGGCATTGTGATCGTGCAGTCCCTGACCTTCTTCCCGGTGTGCTACATGATGCTCAAGGGCTTGCTGAAAAACATCGATCCCTCCCTGGAGGAGGCGGCCCGTGACATGGGCGCTTCCCGGAGCAAGGTATTCATGACCGTTACGCTGCCCCTGCTCCTCCCCGGACTGGGCAACGCGTTCCTGGTGACCTTCATTGAGTCCATCGCCGACTTCGCCAACCCCATGATCATCGGCGGCTCCTACGATACCCTGGCAACGACTATTTACCTGCAAATCACCGGCGCGTACGACAAGGCCGGCGCGGCGGCTATGGCCGTGGTGCTGCTGTGCATTACGCTGCTGATGTTCGCGGTGCAGAAGTACTATCTGGAGGCCAAGACCGCCGCCACCCTGACCGGCAAGGCGTCCAGAGGCCGGATGCTCATTGAGGATAAGAGCGTGGCCATCCCCCTGACCATCCTGTGCGGCCTGGCGGCGTTCTTCGTCATTATGATGTACCTGTGCGTGCCCATCGGGGCGCTGTTCCCCACCTGGGGCTATAAGTTCACCCCCCTGACCTTCAAGTGGTTCGGGCAGGTGTTCACCAAGTACAAGGGCCTCCAGGCCTTCCGGGATTCCTTCGTGCTGTCCCTGATCTCCGCCCCCATTACGGCCCTGCTGTCCATGATCATCTCCTATCTGGTGGTCAAGCGGAAGTTCAGGGCCAAGGGGTTCATTGAAGCGGTGTCCATGCTGGCCATGGCGGTGCCCGGCACGGTGCTGGGCGTGGGATACATCCGGGGCTTCTCCGGCGGACTGTTCCACACCGGCCTGCTCTCCGGCATCTACGGCAGCGCGGCCATCCTGATCATCGTCTTCGTGGTGCGCTCCCTGCCCACGGGCACCCGCAGCGGTATCTCCGCCCTGCGGCAGATCGATAAATCCATCGAGGAATCCGCCTACGACATGGGCGCGGACAGCTTCAAGGTGTTCATGACCGTGACGCTGCCCCTCATCAAGGATTCCTTCCTCAGCGGACTGGTCACCGCTTTCGTCCGCTCCATCACCGCCATCTCCGCCATCATTCTGCTGGTGACGCCCCAGTTCCTGCTCATCACCGTGCAGATCAACGAGTTCGCGGAGAAGGGCTCCTACTCCATCGCCTGCGCGTTTGCTACCATTCTGATCATCATCACCTACGGCGCGGTGCTGCTGATGAACCTGTTCATCAAGTTCTTCGGCACCAGCAAGAAATTAAAGGAGGTCGAATAAACCATGTCAAAAGTCAAAAAAGGCGTTCGCCTGGAGCATATTTCCAAAATCTATCAGGACCCCAAGACCGGCAAGGATTTTTACGCGGTGAAGGACACCTCCCTGACCATCGAGCCCGGTTCCTTCGTCACNCTGCTGGGCCCCTCCGGCTGNGGAAAGACCACCACCCTGCGGATGATCGCGGGTTTCGAGAGCCCNGACGAGGGCGAGATCTACTTNGGGGATCAGGCCATCAACGCCCTGACCCCCAACAAGCGGGACACCGCCATGGTCTTCCAGAGNTACGCCCTGCTGCCCCANTACAACGTGTTTGACAACGTGGCCTATGGNCTGAAGCTNCGGAAGGTGCCCAAGGACGAGATCANAGAGCGCGTCCTGAAGATCCTGGATCTGGTGGAGCTCACCGGCATGGAGGGCCGCATGACCAACCAGCTCTCCGGCGGNCAGCAGCAGCGCGTGGCCCTGGCCCGGGCGCTGGTGATCGAGCCCAGCGTACTGCTCTTTGACGANCCNCTCAGCAACCTGGACGCCAAGCTNCGNGTCTCCATGCGCACNGAGATCCGCCGCATCCAGCAGGAGGTGGGCATTACCGCNATCTANGTNACCCANGACCAGAGCGAGGCCATGGCCCTCTCGGATAACATCATCATCATGAACAANGGCGTAGTGGCCCAGATGGGNTCNCCNCAGGAGATCTACTACCACCCCAACAGNGANTTTGTGGCCGACTTCATNGGCGAGGCCAACTTCCTGAAGGGTAANCTGGACCGTCAGGACGGAAATCACGCGGTCCTGAACATCGAGGGCAACGCNACCCGCGTACCCGCCAAGGCGGGCATGACTACCGGNACAGAGTATACCGTGGTGCTGCGGCCCGAGTCCGCCGTNCTGGCAGATGANGGCGGACTGCCCTGCAAGGTCATTCTCTCCTGNTTCATGGGCTCCTATCAGAACTACCATGTNATGGTGGGAAATACGCTGGTNAAGNTGACGGACTACAANCCCAAGAACAAGAAGATCTATGCCGTNGGGGACANGTGCTCCCTGGTGTTTGACCCGGAGTCGGTGCATATCCTGTAAAAANGTAACNGAAACCGGGCTCGAAGCAATGCACAGCTTCGNGCCCGGTTTGCTTTTTCCNTTCNGNGGNTATTCCCGNTCAATATANGCNATTCCCAGCGCGCCNGGCCCGATGTGGGTNCCGATCGCAGGGCCGATGCCGCAGTAGTGGAGCCGCCGGGGCAGCCTGCCCTGNTCCCTGAGCTTGGGAAGCAGCAGTTCCTCNCGGCNCTTATCNTCGGAGTAGAGGAAATAGGAGGGAAAATCATCGTCAATGGGGTGCTCNTCCAGCATTTTCAGCAGGTGNTTCACCGCCGCGGCCGTACCGAAGGATTTGCCNACAATAGACACNNCCCCGTCNCGNACGGCAATGGTGGGCTTCAGCCTGGTCACCGNGCCCAGCCCCGCCTGGAATCCGCTGAGCCGTCCGCCCCGGCGAAGATACTCCAGNGTATCGATCACCGCNAAAATNCGCACCTTGTCCTTCNGACGGTCAATTTCCTCCGCGATAGCGGCGGCAGGNAGGCCGCTGTCCCGCAGCTTGCAGGCCAGNTTGATCAGAATCTGCATTCCNGCGGTAGCGCTGCGGCTGTCNACAATATAGATGGGATCGTATTCACACATGCCTTTCGCGATCTCCGCGCTTTGCAGGGTNCCGCTGAGCGCCCCGCTGATCAGAATCGCCACCACCTGGTCGCCCGCCGCCTTGGCTTCCTCAAAAANGCGAAGGAACGCCGCCGGAGTGGGCTGGGANGTNGANGGATTNTCCTTTCCCTCCTGAAGCAGNTGGAAAAANACTTCGTTGGAAAGATTTTTTCCGGCNAGGAAGGCGGCGCTGCCNAACTGAACGGTCATGGGGACCACGTCAATGCGGCGGCGCTTTGCCACGGCGGCNTCNAAATCCGCCGCAGAGTCAGTAATAATTCGAACAGCCATAGTTATACCTCCNGCTGNTGGTCNTCAAAAATATCCACCGTCCGGCGGAGNANAGTAAGAAGNTCCNGCGCCTCTTTTTCTCCCAGNCTGTNGGCCAGCCTGCCGGCGAGGGCNACGCTGCGGCGGTGGCTCTCCNGATACAGNGCCTCTCCCTCCGGCAGCAGCTGCAATTCNANCTGCCGCCTGTCCTGNTGAGACTTCCGGCGGCTGACAAGCCCNTTTCGCTCCAAAGAGCGGAGGATNGCATTCATCTGGGANTTCAGAATGCGGGTNNGGCGGCAGAGATCGCTGGCCGTGAGATACCCGCCGCTCTCCNNCGCTTTTGCCAGCAGNCCGCAGANCATNGCCTCATTGAAAGACAGCGCGTATTGNCCNGCCGCCGCCTGGGAGGCCGCCAGACGCTGGTTGTCGATGACGCNGGTCAGNCGCAGCCATACTTCCAGCANNTCCTCNTCCAGCATNGAGNNNCTCCTNTCTNTTTGGTTCACAAAGTGAACTATATGCCNGATCNGGNCATTTGTCAAGAGAAAATTGCCNNNTTTGAAAAAATNTGNNNAAAANAAATCANTACGGCTGTTGCCGCNTGACGCNNCAGCCGTANTGTATATCCTNCTCTACGCGCAGCATGTCATCACTGCATACGCGCCGTANACCGCCAGCAGGGCNGCTCCCTGCCACCGCCAGAACCGNGCGGAGGCCATNGCCGGNACCACCGCAATAACGCCCACCAGCATGCAGGCGGGGATATCAATCTGTGCNGCCGCCGCCGATACGGGCAGCGTCTGTCCGGAAACCAAAGCGCTGACAGGCAGGATCATCGTCAGATCCAGGATGTTGGCGCCCAGGATATTTCCCACCGACAGCGCGGACTGCTTTTTTACGATGGCGGTAACGGTGGTGACCAGCTCCGGCAGAGACGTACCGATCGCCACGATGGTCACGCCGATGATCCGCTCCGAGATTCCCGCCAGCCGGGCCAGGGCGCTGCCGCTGTCCACCAGCAGGTCCGCTCCCAGCATGACCGCCGCGGCCCCTGCGGTGAATTTCAGGCACTGGAACGCCACCGTCCGCTTCCGGGGCGCTTCCCACACCGGCCCCAGGTCTCCGCCGCAGCGCATGGCGCGGCGGGCTCCCCGGATATTTTCATATGTAAAGACGGCAAAAATGCCCATCAGCGGCAGGGACAGGGCCAGCCCTACGCCCCCCTGCCTGCCGCCCCAGACCAGCAGCCCGGCGGCGGCCAGCATCAGCGCGGACTTGAGCAGATAGTCTCCCCGCCGCACCTTCACCGGCATGCAGATAATGGAGATCGCCATGATAAGGCCCAGATTGGCGGTGACGCTGCCCACGGCGTTGCCCACCGCCATGTCGGTCTTGCCCTGGCTGGCCGCCATGACGGACACCAGCAGCTCCGGCAGCGTGGTGGCAAGGCTCACGATCGTAGCCCCTACGATCAGCTTCGGAATACCGCTGACCTCCGCGATCCAGGAGGCCGCGTCCACAAACCAGTCGCCGCCCTTTACGATCAGAATGATTCCCGCCAGAAAGATCATTCCCAGCATTGCAAGTTCCATTTTTGCTCCCCCTTCAGCGCGACACACGTTCGTCCCTACTTTACCATGTCCTGAAGGGNAAAATGGTGCGCAATTTGTCGTCCGGGGAAAATTTCGCGGGGAGAGACCTGTGTCTCTCCCCGCGCCGGTTATGTATGGAATTATTCTTCTTCCGTCTCCCCGCCTACCTCTACCGGCAGACCGTTGACCTCCACGTCGTTCCCCGCAGGGATGAGCAGGTATTTCACGCCGTCGATCACCCGCGTCTCCACCAGGTAGCTGCATGACGGGTCCACGGTGACCTTGGCATCCCCGGCCTTGACCTCGAAGCGCTTGCTGTCGATCAGGTTTTCCGGGTTCAGGACGGCGTTTTCACCGAAGCGCTCGGCGCACTCCCTCCGGAACGCCGACCTCTGCTCCTGAGGGACGCCCTGCTGGAGGAGGATCTCCTCCACCTCTCCGGCGGTGACCGCCAGAGGCTCCGCGTCCTTGTTCTCCTTATGGGCTTCGATCTTCTCCAGCAGCTGCTCGTGGAGCGCCTGTACCACCTCCAGACGGCAGGCGCCCTCCATCGCCCCGGTCAGAGCGGATTCAAACGCCTCCCGCTGCTCCTCGGCGGACATGGGCGGTTCGGTGTGGAACACCGCGTCCAGAAAGTCCTGGTGGAGGTTCCCGGCGGCCTTGGTGTAGAAGAGAACATTGTAGATATTCGCCGCCCGGTCATCGAAGGCAGGGAACAGGAAGCCCAGTTCCGGTGTGCAGACGATCTGCTCCGGNGCGCAGCTGTGGAACTCGTTCTCTCCGGCGAAATAGCCCAGCTCCAGCTTGCCGTCCTTCACCGGGCAGACCGCGCAGAGGATGTAGCGGAACACCGTGTCGGACTCGTCCATCTGGTCCTCGCCGTCTTTGCGGCGGCTGGGCACGTCGTAGGCGTCGTAGGCCAGCAGGATCACGTAATTCATGTCCCCCATGTCCGTGGAGTCGATGACCTTCCGGTAGAATTCCTCCCGGATCTCCCCGCTTTTCAGTTCCGACTCCCGCAGGGCGGAGAGCAGGCGGTACTCGTCGCTGTCCATCACCTGCTCGGTGGAGAAGACCACGTCGATGAGGTTTTTGCCCAGGGCGCCGGACATGGTCTTTTTCAGCAGGCCCAGGTACTTGTCCGCCTCCTGCTCGCTCATGCGGCCCAGGGATTCGTCCAGATAGGAGATGATCTCCCTGTTGCTGTTGACATAGCAGCCGTACACGCACTTGACGGCGCACTTCTCCGGGCGGAGGCGGCGGCGCAGTTCGCCCAGTTCTTTTTGGTTCATACGGGATACCCTCGCTTCTTATCAGGCTCGCCTCCTTTGGAGGCGGCGGCATTGTTCTTTCCTATTGTACCGGAAAANCNNNGGAAAAGCAATCCCCGCTATGGCCCGCTTTGTCCGCCGGATGCGGAAAATTTCCCNGNCGGCGTACTTGCCATATGGGCAGNCGGCTGGTATAATGGAGAAACTGTGTACAGANAACGGATCGCCGCNTACGGCGGCGGGAGGAAANCGNTTATGGCAAAAGAAATCGACTGGGGCNTCTANCTNCGCCCNGACGCCTCCACCACCCTCTGGCAGCAGATGGGACTGGTGCTGCGGCTCAGCATCCCCGCCATTCTGGCGGAGATCANCTCCATCGCCATGCAGTATATNGACGCGGCCATGGTGGGNTCNCTGGGGGCCAACGCNACCGCCGCCATNGGACTGGTATCCTCCACCACATGGCTGTTCGGAGGCATCTGCGTCTCTGCCGCCGCCGGNTTTTCCGTCCAGATCGCCCAGCTCATCGGCGCGGGACGGAAGGAGGAGGCCCAGTCNGTCGTGCGGCAGGGGCTGCTTGCGGGNCTGGCGATNGGCCTGCTGATGGGATGNCTGGGCGCGGGNATCAGCTCCGGACTGCCCCGGTGGCTCCACGGCGCANCCGACGTCTGCCCGGACGCCAGCCGGTATTTTCTGATCTACGCCTGCGCNCTGCCNTTCTCCCTGCTGCGGCAGACGTCGGGCAGNATGCTCCAGTGCAGCGGCGACATGCGNACNCCCAGNATCCTGAATATCCTGCTGTGNGTNGAGGACGTGGTCTTNAATTCGCTCCTGATCTTTCCCGCNCGGACCGCTNTGGTCATGGGACGGACGNTCTCCCTGCCGGGGGCGGGCCTGGGCGTTACCGGNGCGGCNTTGGGCACCGCCCTGTCGGAGGTGGTCACCGCGGTGCTGATGACCTGCTTNNTGTGCTTCCGCTCGCCGGTGCTGCGGCTGGTGAAGGGCGTNCCCTGGCGGCTGGAGAGGAANTGCCTNNANACCGCCGCCCATCTNGCGCTGCCTATGGCGGCGGAGCGNATCGTCCTGGGCGGGGCCCANGTGGCCTACACNCGCATCGTGGCTCCCATGGGGACGATCGCGGTGGCGGCGGACTCCCTGGCNGTGACGGCGGAGAGCTTCTGCTACATGCCGGGCTACGGCATCGGTTCCGCCGCTACCACGCTGGTGGGGCAGAGCATCGGCGCGGGNCGGAAGGACCTCAGCAAGCGCTTCGCCTATCTCTCCACNGCGCTGGGCATGGGGATCATGGCNTTTACCGGGGTGCTGATGTTCCTGCTGGCCCCGTGGATGTTCTCNCTGCTGACGCCGGACCCGGCCATTCGGGAGCTGGGAGCCTATGTGCTGCGGATCGAGGCTTTCGCAGAGCCNNTGTTTGCCGCCTCCATNGTAGTGGCCGGNGCNCTGCGGGGCGCGGGGGATACGCTGGCCCCCAGCATCCTCAATCTGGTGAGCATGTGGGGCGTGCGNCTCACGGCGGCNTCCCTNCTGGCNCCNAGGTTCGGACTGCCGGGNGTNTGGGCGGCNATGTGCGGCGAGCTGTGCGTCAGGGGCNTCCTGTTCCTGGTCTGGCTGGNGAAAGGGAAGTGGCTGAATAAGAAAACCGCAATACCCGGAGNNNAGGCGGAACAGAAATAAAAAGGNCNGNCATAAATCCCCCCATTTATCNGNCAGATCATNACACTGCCTGATAAATGGGGGGATTTCNCTGCTTTGCGCGGCNTATATNTCCTATTGCCNTTNNGATNCGTTGGCACAGTCCGCCGGACCGCCGCGAAGCATTTCCAACCCGTGGGCCAGCGTGGGAAGGACGGCNTCCAGNTTTTCCCGGGCCGCTTTGGGGCTTCCGGGAAGGTTGACGATCAGGCTGTGATTCCTGATNCCAGCCGCCGCCCGGGACAGCATGGCCCGGGGNGTGACCGCCAGAGACGCCTGCCGCATGGCCTCCGGNATNCCGGGGACATGCCGCNGGCATACNGCCAGCGTGACCTCCGGNGTGATATCCCGGGGNGAAAAGCCGGTGCCGCCNGTGGTNACGATCAGCGCAATATCCTTCTCGTCCGCCAGACAGATNAGNGCCTCCCGGATNTTTTCCTCCTCNTCAGGGACGATCACCGTTTCCTCCACCTGATAGCCGGCCTCCGCCAGCATGGACGCAACCAGAGGACCGGCGGCGTCGGCGCGCTCTCCNCGNAAACTCCGGTCNCTGACTGTTANAACTGCCGCTGTAAACATCTGCTNTTCCTCCTATTCCAACAACAATAAATCATGGGGCCGTATGGNCACNGANATCCAATTTTTCTCCGGCAGGGTNCCCCATATTTCNTTCCGCAGNTCCATGCGCAGCAGNGGNGCGTCCGCCGAAGCGGTCTCNGGCCGGAGCATCACCAGCATGGAAAATACATCCTCCGTTACCCGAACCNCTTNGCAGCGGAAGGAATTGACTTCCTCCGCACCGGCCGGNNGGACATAGTTTGCCCGGATGCCAAGGGTGGTGACCCCCTCCCGCCANGNNGNNTCGCAGCGGAGGGNCAGGCCCCAGTCNGGAACNGAGATATATCCCGNCTCNGGGCCGGGAAAAACAGGTACATAGTTCTTNCAGCCGGAGATCCGGGCCGCGCTGACGGTCACCGGNTTTTCCATCAGCTCCCGCAGGCNGGTGACCGGAGAGGATTTNCCCNTGTCCAGAACNCAGACNTTTTCGCAGTTCCGGTACGCTTCCCCGCGGTCNTGGCTGACCCAGAGNACCGGGCCGTCAAACCGGCGCCAGNACATCCTGNAATTCCAGNTCCAGCTGCCATTTGAGATAGCTGTCCAGCGCCGCAAAGGGTTCATCCAGCAGGATNGCCTCCGGNTTTGANGCCAGAATCCGCGCCAGAGCCGCCCGCTGCTGCTGNCCGCCGGAGAGCTGCCGGGGCATCTGNTTTTCCGTGCCCTCCAGNCGNAGCATNGANATCAGNTCCGCCGTCCGGGCCNGCCGCTGGNNNTTGTNCAGCTTTCCNAGGCANACGGNNATATTNTGCTCCACCGTCATGTTGGGGAACAGGGCGTACTGCTGGAACAGATAACCCACCCGCCGTTTCTGCGGCGGCANATCGANGCCCTTCCCGCTGTCAAACAGGACGCGTCCNTCCAGTTCNATGNATCCCCGGTCCGGNCGCTCGATACCGGCAATGCACTTGAGCGTCACGCTCTTNCCNCAGCCNGAGGCNCCCAGCAGNGCCGATACCTCCCCGCTNTCCGCNGAAAAATCCACGTCCAGCAGGAAGTCTCCATACCGCTTNTGNATCTTNNCCGTCAGNGCCATGCGCCCACCGCCTTTCTNCCGGCCCGCTCCCTGCGCTCCAGNAGNTTCACCGCCAGCAGCACNACGGCGGAGATGGCCAGATTTACCAGNACCCACCGCANNGCNANTCCNTCCTCATTGGTGCGCCAGAGCTGGTANACCGTGGTGGANATGGTGGCGGTCTTNCCCGGNGTNTACCCGGCGATCATGGACGTGGCCCCGTANTCCCCNAGCGCCCGGGCGAAGGCCAGCACGGTCCCCGCCAGAATCCCCTGGCGGCNGGCGGGCATCCGNATCCNCCAGAAGATAAAGCTGTTGCGAAGTCCCAGGGTCTTNCCCGCCTGNGCCAGNGTTTCNTCNAAGGACTCAAAGGCCCCCCGNGCCGTGCGGTACATCAGNGGNAAGATCACCACCGCCGTGGCAAAGATGGCCGACCACCATGTCATGGTCAGCCGCGCGCCGAAGGTCTCCAGCNCCCAGCNTCCGATCACCCGNNTNGGNCCCAGGACCAGCAGCAGCANNTANCCCACTACCGTGGGCGGCAGCACCAGCGGCANGGTCAGCACCACATCCAGCAGCCCCTTCACCAGCCGGGGGGCNTTNGCNATATAGTACGCNGNCCAGATGCCCAGNAAAAATACAATGNCCGTNGAAATCGCCGCAATNCGCAGCGAGTTATAAAGCGGAAACCAGTCCATCAGCCAAGAGGCGTAAAGCCTACGCTCTCCAGCACCGCCGCGCCGTCGGCGGAACGGACNTANTCCAGAAANGCCTTTGCNTCNTCCTGNTTTTTGCTGACGTTCAGCACAGCCGCCGGGTAGATGACCTGGCCGCACATCTCCGCCGTGGCGGTATCCACCACCGTCAGACCGGCGGAGAAAGCGTCGGTGCCATAGATAATGCCGCAGTCCACCGCGCNCTCGGANACCTGNGTGGTGACCTCCTTGACGTTGGAGCCGTAAGTGAGGCAGCCGNNGNNNGCNAGAGCGNCCTCNTCCAGNCCCCAGTAGGCAAANATCTTCTGNGTGTACTGTCCCACGGGGACGTCGCTGTTGCCCATAGCCAGNAGGACNGTCCCCGCCTCCANGGCGTTTTTCAGATCGTCATAGCTNTNGATNTTGGCNGGATTGCCNTCCGGAACCGCCAGNGCNACCTTGTTNTCCAGCAGNTCNAANCGGGTGCCNTNCNGNACGAAATCNAGACCNTCNGTGTTGACNTCNGNNCTGGCGGCGGCGTCCAGCTGATCCATCTGNTTCTGACCGGCGGAGATGAAGATATCGCACNCAGCGCCNTCCTGAATCTGGGTCTTCAGCGTTCCGGAGGAATCGAAGTTATAGGTAAGCTTGATATTCGAGTGCTCCTTCATGTAGTTCTCGCCGATNTCCGTCAGCGTCTCCTGCATGGAGGCGGCGGCAAAGACGANCAGTTCCACCTCNTTTGCNGNGGAACCGCCGCAGGCGGCCAGGGACAGNNCCATNACCAGNGCNAAAANNGAGCANGCAAGTTTCTTCCAGGTTTTCATCGTTATTCTCCTTTTCNTATTACGTATTTTTTAATNACAGAGGCGNGTNAGTCTCTNNNCAAACAGCGCCTCTGTTTTAAACGNTACCTATTTGCCGAATCCGCAGTTGGGGAACGTGCATACATCGCANCCCAGGCACAGCCCGCCCTCGCCCAGGCAGGCNATTTCCCNGCGGGTAACNGGTACGCCCGCCGCNACGCGGGGNAGGATCAGATCGAAGATGGTCCGCTTGGCGTACATCACGCAGCCCGGCAGNCCCATCACCGGTACGCCGTCCTCAAAGTATCCCAGCAGGAACATGGCNCCCGGCAGGACCGGCNCGCCNTAGGTGACGATCTCCGCGCCGCTGCGCTTGATGGCGCCGGGNGTGTTGTCGTCCGGGTCCACGCTCATGCCGCCGGTACAGATCACCANNTCCACNCCNNTGGTCCGNNCCTCCGCAATGGCGGCGGTGATGTTTTCCATNCCGTCTCCNACCAGCCGGTGTTCNGTCATGACAATGCCGTANTCCGNCAGTTTTNNCTCCACTGCCGGGGTAAAAGCGTCCTGNATCAGCCCCTTN
This sequence comes from Oscillibacter sp., assembly GCA_014799845.1. Classification (GTDB taxonomy): domain Bacteria; phylum Bacillota; class Clostridia; order Oscillospirales; family Oscillospiraceae; genus Pelethomonas. Next base: position 14,754 of record JAAVHF010000028.1, read on the forward strand.
GCCACCTCGCTGCCGGTGGTAAGGACGGCGGCTGTTTTCAGTTTCCAGGGCAGCAGCTCCAGCANAGGCGTTTCACCGCCGATTTTNTCCGCCTGNGCCAGNTTCTCCTCCTCGATCACCAGNGGGATCACGCGGGTGCCGCAGAGNTTGTCGCCCTNTTTCACCACCGTGTTNCCGTGGCGGGTGGCGATCATGATATCGTCCAGNAGNTTGATCTCATTCAGCCTNTGGGNNTCCACCCGGAAGAGGCCGTCAATGGCGGCGGNCAGNTCCAGCTTNCCCTCNTTNACCTGNCNGCGGACCATGTTCTCNTTTTCGCAGAGNCTGCACAGCCGCTCCGCCGCNTCGTTCTCATGCACCATGCCGGGAACCATCTCCCAGACATAGAGNTTTTCNTTCCCCATGGACAGCAGGACNGGAATGTCCTCCTCTCTGACCACATGNCCTTTNCGGAAACGGGCGTCCTTGTATGTGCCGGGAATGATCTGGGTCATGTCGTGNCAGAGNACGTGGCCCACCGCGTCCTGGGTGCGGATCAGNTTCATTTCGCNGCCTCCNTGCTTAAAATTTCAATNGGGCTTCCCGCCCGGATGCNGCCTTCCTTAATGACNATNGCAAAAATTCCCTCCGTGGGCATNACNCAGGTCCCGGTGGCCTTCTTGATGGCGCAGTCGNTGTGNCACTCCTTGCCGATCTGGGTGACCTCCACCTCTGTTTCACCAATGCGGAGGCGNGTCCCGACGGGAAGGGATTTCAAATCAATGCCCTCNGTNTTGATGTTCTCCGCNAANGCGCCGGGNTTCAGCTGCGGGAGTATCGCGCGCATTTTNTCTATGCTCTCCTCNGCCAGGAGGCTGATCTGCCGGTGCCAGTCTCCGGCGTGGGCNTCGCCTACAATGCCGTGACGCAGCTTCAGCNGGATCTCCGGCACCTCNTGNTTCAGGGTTCCNTTTTTTTCGCTGATATTGACGGANACAACCCGCGCCATATTACCACTCCTTCTCATAATNNCCGCTTCTGCCGCCGGTTTTGCGGCAGAGATGGATGTCGCCGATCTCCATNTCCTTCTGGATCGCCTTGCACATATCGTAGATNGTCAGCGCGGCGGCGGAAACCGCCGNCANNGCNTCCATNTCCACGCCGGTTTCGCCNTTACATCTGGTTTCCGCGCGGATGCGGACAGCNGCCTCCTCCACNGTAAAGGACAGNTCNACCCCCGTCAGACGGATGGGGTGNCACATGGGAATCCAGTCGCCGGTGCGNTTGGCGGCCATGATCCCNGCCACCTGCGCCACCGNCAGCACGTCTCCCTTGGCTATACCGCCGGTNCGGATNCGCTCCGCCGTCGCGGGGGNCATGCGGATCATNCCNTCGGCNANGGCGGTGCGGAAGGTCTCCGGCTTGTCCGATACGTCTACCATTTTTGCANGGCCCTGGCCGTTGATATGGGTAAGTTCCATTGTCAGCCTCCAATCTGGTTCATATTCCGCCCGGAANCGCTGCTTCCNGTCTCCACCATNTGATGGCTGGCNGGCTTGGCCGCAATACCGGCGCAAATTGCCTGNTACAGCGCCTCNCCGGCGAGNCCCCGCAGGGGGATNTCCTGGNCNGANTGGAGGCAGGGCTTCAGNCTGCCGTCCGCCGTNACCCGGATGCGGTCGCACTGCGAACAGAAGCGGTGGCTCATCGGTTCAATCANTCCCACCATCCCCCGGCCATCCGGNAAACGGTANCNTCTGGACACGCCGGANGTGTCCNCGGCGTTCAGNTCCGGACAGGCTTCCAGCACGGCGGACGCGGGCAGAAACGACGCCTGCTTTCCCTCCCCAATGGGCATCAGTTCAATAAACCGGACTTCTATGGGATACCGGCGGGTCAGCTCCACAAAGTCCGGGATCTCGTCCTCATTGAAGCCCTTCATCAGCACCACATTGAGCTTGGTCCCGGTGAACCCGGCGGCAGCGGCCGCCTCCAGACCGGCAAGCACGTCGGACAGATGTCCAATCCGGGTCATGCAGGCAAAACGCTCCGGACGGAGGGTGTCCAGACTGATATTCAGCCGCGTTACGCCGGAGGCACGCAGGGGTTCCGCCAGTTGGGGCAGCGCCGTCCCGTTGGTGGTCAGGCAGACCTCCGTCACGCCCTCCAGCGCCGATACGCCCCGGCAGATGTCCAGGATGCCCCGGCGTACCAAGGGCTCTCCTCCGGTGATCCGGATTTTTTTCACGCCGCAGCGAACCGTCTGGCGGGCGATTTCCACCAGTTCTTCCACAGAGCAGATGTCCCGGTGAGACCGCTTGGCAACGCCTTCCGCGGGCATGCAGTAGCGGCAGCGGAGATTGCACAGGTCTGTAACAGACAGGCGGAGATATGTAATGTCCCGTAAATGGCTGTCTTTCATGGCAAATCCTTCGTTCCTTTACCGGCAGGGGAGGCGCAGGGGCCTGCCGTATATGACGTTTATCGCTTTTTATATACTATATCATTGATTTTTTGAATTGTATGTTTCCTGAGCAACTTTTTTGTGATATAATAAAACACACTGCGCCTTAGGGAGGAACCCGCTATGCGAAATCTGATGCCTGTTTTGCAAAAATCCAGACTGCTGCGCAATCTGCCGGAGGAAATGATCCGGGAGAGCATCCTGCCGCAGGGGACGCTGCGGCGGTTTGAGAAGCAGGCCGTTATCATTGGCGCGCAGGAACGGGTGGACCGCTTCGGCATCGTGATTGAGGGCCGCATACAAATTTTGCAGATGTTCTCCGATGGGCTCACCAGCCTGATGAGTACGCTCCTTCCGTCGTACCTGTTGGGCGCTGATCTGATCTGTACGGAAAGCCGCCGCGCGCCTTATTACGCGGTCGCGGCCTCGGAGTCGCTTGTGTTTTTTCTTCCGGCGGAGCTGGTCCTGCTGCCGGGACTTTTGCCGGAGAGCGGACGGCTGGAGGTCTACAGGCAGCTGCTGACATTTATCTCCAACGAAAATATGCGCAAGCATTACCGGCTGGCAATTCTGTCCCAGAGAAGCCTGCGGCACCGGATCCTGACCTACCTGACCATGCAGGCGGAGCGGCGGGGGAGCAATTCCTTCCAGATTCCCTTTTCCAGAGAAGAAATGGCGGATTTTCTTTGCGTCAACCGGAGTAAACTGTCCCATGAATTAAGCCTCATGGAGCAGGAGGGCCTGATCCGGTTCCGGAAAAACCAGTTTACTCTGCTGGCTGCCGGAGAGACGCTCAGTACATGGAAACGCATGGTGTAATTTGCCGCCGGCCGGCGGCAAAGACCTTACCGGCCCTTCTGCGTTTCATTGGAGAGAGGATATTGTATTTTTGTTTAGCTTCCGATACTGACGGGGAGAAATCCCGTTTTGTTTCAAGAACTGCCGGTTAAAATTGGCCAGGTTTGTAAAGCCGCACGCATAGGCGATTTCAGAGATGTTTTTTTCGCTGCATAAAAGAAGTTCACGGGCTCTTTTTATCCGCAGATGATTCATATACTCTATCGCGCCAATCCCCGTCGATTTTTTAAAGCTGCTCATAAAATAACTTTTGCTTAAATGAGACAGCTCCGCGAGATCGTCAATGGTGACCGTTTCCGTAAAATGCTTGCTGATATATTCCAAGGCGGGACGAATGGTTTCTATTCGGTCCGGATGCCTTTCGTCTGTCAAATAGATATCACCATTTTCGGCGAGAATGGCAAGCAGGCGCAGGAGTTCTGCTTTCAGCATGAAATCGCTTGGCACGCCATTCTTCCTGGCATATATGAATATATTTTCCGCACAGCTTTTCAGTTCCTCGTACCTGTCATGAGATTCTGTGATTCTTGGATGGATCGTCAGCCTGCCGCTCAAAAGAGGCTTGAAAAAATCAAGCGAGCAGCGGTCATTCTGCGAGGCTCCCAACATATCCATATTGACAACAAGGGTATCATACCGGTGCGACTTGTTTTCCGTACGATACACCGCGTGCAGGACCTCCGGCGCAATCACGATAATATCTCCCGGTTCCGAAATAAAGCGCCGGCCGCCACAGATGAATTCTCCGCTTCCTGACCGGATATAGTTGATTTCCAGCTCCTGGTGCCAATGCAGGGGAACGCCTGGAAAATAGTCGGGGATGCGCGATTCATAATAGCTGTAGGGTACAAGCTCACTGCTGTGCGTTTTTGCTTCGCGCCGGTTAATGATTTCCATGGCACTCCCTCCATAAAATAGTATCGTATCAGAAATTCAATATCATAATAGTAGAAATCCATCTTTTTATATATTATCATATCATATACGGTGAGCGTTCCGGAAAAACGGTGAGGAGGTCTGTTTATGAACGGTCAAAAATATCCCGGATGGCTTGATAATTGCGTTTTCTATGAAATCTATCCGCAGTCATTCAAGGACAGCAATGCGGACGGTATCGGTGATTTTCAGGGGATCATATCCAAGCTTGACTATATCGCCGCGCTTGGCTGCAACGCGATCTGGCTCAATCCCTGCTTTGAATCGCCCTTCGGTGACGCGGGTTACGACGTCTCCAATTATTATAGGACCGCGCCAAGATATGGCTCCAATGAGGACCTGAAGCGGCTTTTTGACGAGGTACACAAGCGAGGTATGCACATCCTGCTCGACCTTGTTCCGGGGCATACCTCCGTAGAGCACGAATGGTTCCGCCGGTCAAAACAGGCGGAGCTTAACGAGTACACCGACCGCTATGTATGGACAGACAGCGTCTGGAAGGAACCGGCCGGCTACGCCTCCCTGCGGGGTATTTCTGACAGGGACGGCAGCTGTATGGTGAACTTTTTCTCCAACCAGCCCGCGTTGAATTATGGCTATTACCGGCCGGACCCCAACGAGCCGTGGCAGCAGTCCATACAGGATGCCGGCCCCCAGGGGACAATACGCGCCATGATGGAGATCATGCGCTTCTGGCTGCAAATGGGCTGTGACGGCTTCCGCGTGGACATGGCGGGCTCGCTGGTAAAGCGCGACGAGGACGGCAAGGGTACCATGCAGGTGTGGAAACAGATTCGTAAGTTTTTGGACGATGAATTCCCGGATGCGGCCATGGTTTCTGAGTGGGGCGAGCCCGCGCAAAGCCTGCAGGGCGGCTTTCACATGGACTTCCTGCTGCATTTCGGTTCGTCGCACTACAACGATCTGTTTCGCTGTGAAAATCCCTTCTTCGCAGGCAGGGGGGACGTCTCGGAGTTTGTGAAAAAATATACCGAAAGCCGCAAAAAGTCCGCGGGCAAGGGCCTGATCTGCATCCCTTCCGGCAACCACGATATGGAGCGGCTTTCCCGCGCAATAAAGGGAGACAAGCTGAAAATCGCGTTTGCCTTTCTGCTCACAATGCCGGGAGTCCCGTTCATCTATTACGGTGATGAGATTGGTATGCGCTATCTGGAAGGGCTGACATCCGTGGAAGGCGGTTATGGCAGGACAGGCTCACGCTCTCCCATGCAATGGGATCACTCGACAAATGCCGGTTTTGGCAATTCGCCGAAGGATATGCTGTACATCAGACAGGATGAAAGCCCCGATAGACCCACTGCCGCGGATCAGATCAGTGATAAAAACTCGCTCTGGAATGAAATAAAACGCCTGATTGCCCTGCGCAAGGAACATACCGCACTACAGAGCTGGGGAGAGATTGAGATCATTTGCGCTGAAAAAAATATGTATCCCCTTGCGTATACAAGATACGATGATTCCGAAAAACTGCTTGTCGTGTTAAATCCTTCCGATAAAAAGGCGGAGCTTCGCACGGCGTATGAAATAAAGGAAACCATATACTCGTTTGGCGGGGGAGTGCCTGCCGGTCACGGAATGCTGGTACTGGAGCCGAATTCGTTTGGAATCTATCAGATATAAAGCAATATGCAGGGCCGGGAAAGTGATTTCCCGGCCTTTTGCGCGGTGACGACTCTCTGCGTTGAAGTTTCCGCTTAAAAACGGGCCGCCCTGCACTCCAAAGCAGGCGGCCCGTTTTTTGGGGATGTCGTTTATTCAGGAAACAGGGTGGCGGAAAATGCCGGCCTACGCCTCCTTGTCCGAGCGCTTCATGTCGCGGTAGACAGTACACATCATCGTAATGAAGCAGGCTCCGCCGCCGATAATGTCGCTGATCGGCTCGGAGGCGAAGATACCGTAGGCCCCCAGTCCCCACAGCCGGGGCAGGACCAGCATCAGGGGCACCACCAGGATCACCTTGCGGAACAGGGAGAAAAATACCGCGTTTTTCGCGCGTCCCAGGGCTACAAAAGTATTCTGCCCAATAAACTGGAAGCTCATCATGGCATAGGCGGCAAAATAGGTGCGCATGGTGCTCACCCCCACCTCCAACAGGGCGGGATCATCGTTGAACAGCAGGATGAACACCCGCGGGAACGCAATCAGCAGCAGCCAGATCACAACGTTGTACCCAAGGCAGGCCAGAGTAATAAACCGGATGCTCTCGCGGACCCGGCTGTATTTTCCGGCGCCGTAGTTGAATCCCATCACCGGCTGGGCTCCCTGGGTCAGGCCCCGGACGGGCTGGACCACGATTTCCCGGATGGAGACGATGGCGGTCATGGCCGCCACGTACAGGTCGCCGCTGCCGGTGGCCGCCCCATAGGCTTGCAGCTGGGCGTTGCCAAGGGCCTGGACCAGACTGTTGGTAACAGAGAAGGTAAAGCCCGTCAGTCCCAGGCCGCAGATCCGCTTGAGAATGGGAAAATCCAGGCCCAGGCTCTCCTTTTCCAGGCGCAGCACCGCTTTTTTGCCCGTCAGGAATACCAGCACCCATATGGCGGAGCAGGTCTGCGCAATGACAGTCGCCAGGGCCGCGCCCTGGACGCCCATGTGCAGGGCAAAAATGAAAACCGGGTCCAGAATCAGGTTGATGACCGCGCCTAAAAGGGTAGTCATCATGCCCACCTTTCCAAATCCCTGAGCATTGATAAAGGGATTCATTCCCAGGCTGATCATCACCGGAATAACGCCGATGAGATAGATTTGCAGATAGTTGCGGGCGTGGACTACGGTTTCATCACTGCCGCCGACCAAATACAGGAAAGGAGTCTGGAACAGATAGAACCCAATCGTCAAAAGCGCCCCCAGCAGCAGCAGGAGAGTGAAGCTGACGCCCATGATCCGGGAAGCCCGCTTGTCATCCCCCCGGCCCCGGGTGATGGAAAACAGGGGCGCGCCGCCGGTGCCGCAGAGATTGGCAAAGGCGGTGACGATGTACGTGGCGGGCATGACAAGGCCGATGCCGGTGAACGCGTCGCGGCCTATGGAATCGATGTGGCCGATAAAGGCCCGGTCCACTACGTTGTATAAGACTACCGTCAGCTGGGCTACCGTCAGGGGAATGGCCAAGGAGAGAATATTTTTGGCGATGCTGCCCTGGGAAAAGTCATTTTTTTGCTGTTGCACCATGCTGCATCTTCACCTCTTGGTTTTCTTGATTCGCCCCTATTGTAAGATGTTTCGGAACAAATTGCAAGAGGTCTGTCAAAAAACACACGAAAATCAATTTGCGGCATCAATCTCCGAAAATGTAAGATTCGTGTAGGGGCGAACATTGCTCGCCCCTACGATAATATGGTGGGTGCCCCCAGGAGGGACGGACAATATCCGCCCCTACGAATTTTCTTCCTCTTCTTTCATACTTTCCAAGGCAAAACGGGTTGCCTCAATTATAAACTGCGAAAAATTACAATTTGTACCACAAATCGCCTTTTCAACTTCCTCAATTACGTCATCCGGAAAGCGAATTGCTTTGTTGGTGGAATTTTGGCCCCTAGGGATTTTAAATTTTCGCATATCGCACCTCGCCATATTTTGTATTGCTTATTGCAATTACGTGTCGATAAAACTATACTATAGCGAAAGTCCCATTTTGACAATTCCGTCTTTTATAGTTACTATATATTTGGTAATGTCAAAGGCGGCGCTATTATATGCGTGCAGCAAAGGGGAAAACAAAAATAAAATCAGGCGGAACATCTCTCTCGGAGATCGTTCCGCCTGATTGATTTATACTCTCTTCCAGACCGCGCCGTCCTTGGTGTCCGTAACTTCGATCCCCTGGGCCTTCAGTTCGTCGCGAATGCGGTCGGCCTCAGCGAAATTCTTCGCCTTCTTGGCCTCGGCCCGCTGAAGAACCAGCGCGTCAATGGCGGGATCGCCCTCTCCGGTGATAACGATGCCGCCGGAGGACGCCGCGGCAGTCTTGGACCTGGCGTCCGCTTCCCGCTTGGCGGCGCCCTTTTCGATGAGGCTCAGCCCAAGGACCTGATCGAAGTCCGCCAGGAGGGCCAGCTTGGTAGCGTCGCTGGCCTGGACCTTCAGCGCGTCGTAGAGCGCCGTAACGCCCAGGGATGTGTTCAAATCATTGCCCATTGCCTTGCGGAATTTTTCTTTCTGCGCGGCAAAGACTTCCTGGTCGATTTCGCCGTCCTTCGGATTCAAGGCGGCGACACGGGTGATCAGCTTGTTATAGGCCCCCTGAGCATTGTCCAGGTTTTCCCAGGAGAACACCAGACTCTTGCGGTAGTGGCTCTGGAGGCAGAACAGACGGTAGGCCAGGGGATCATAGCCCTTTCCTTCCATCACCGAGAGGGTGAGCTTCTCGCCCTTGCTCTTGCTCATCTTGCCGGTAGTGGAGTTCAGGTGCAGCACGTGCATCCACCAGTTGCACCATTTGTGGCCCAGATATGCCTCGCTCTGGGCGATCTCGTTGGTATGGTGGGGAAAGGCGTTGTCGATTCCGCCGCAGTGAATGTCCAGATCCTCACCCAGGTGCTTCATGGAGATGGCGGAGCACTCGATGTGCCAGCCGGGGTAGCCAACGCCCCAGGGAGAATCCCATTTAAGGGCCTGGTCCTCAAACTTGGATTGGGTGAACCAGAGGACGAAGTCGCTCTTGTTTCGCTTATTCCCGTCCTCCTCCACGCCCTCGCGAACGCCTACGGCCAGGTCCTCGGCGTCGTGATCGTTAAAGACGTAGTAACGCTCCAGTTTGCTGGTATCAAAATAGATGTTGCCTCCGGCGGGGTAGGCGTAGCCCGTGTCCAGCAGTTTGGAAATAAGCTGGATATACTCGGGGATGCAGTTAGTCGCGGGCTCCACCACGTCGGGACGCTTGATGTTCAGCCTGGCGCAGTCGGCGAAGAAAGCGTCAGTATAAAAATGGGCAATGTCCATGATGGTTTTGTTTTCCCGCCTGGCGCCCTTCAGCATCTTGTCCTCGCCGGTGTCGGCGTCGGAGGAGAGGTGTCCCACATCGGTGATATTCATGACGCGCTTGACGTTGTAGCCCTCGTAGCGCAGGAATTTCTCCAGTACATCCTCCATGAGATAGGAGCGCAGGTTGCCGATATGGGCAAAGTCGTAGACGGTGGGGCCGCAGGTGTACATTTTTACGATATCGGGATGGTTGGGGACAAACTCGTCCTTGCGATGTGTGGCGGAATTATAGAGGTACATATTTTTATTCTCCTTTTGATTGGATAGCATTTTCGGCTTCTTTCAGTTTTTTCTCCAGTTCTTCCACCCGCCTTGTCAATGCTTCGATTTTTTGCAGGGTGGGGTTGACAACGTCGGTCTGGTCCACCTCGTCGGCATAACGGCGGACCTTTTCGCCGTTGACCCGGACGATCTGAGCGGGAACGCCCACGGCGGTGGCGTTGGCGGGGACATCCTGAAGCACCACCGCGCCGGCGGCGATGCGGGCGTTGTCATGGATGGTAATGGGCCCCAGGACGCGGGCGCCGGAACCAACAAGGACATTATTGCCCAAAGTGGGGTGACGCTTGCCCAGGTCTTTTCCGGTACCGCCCAGGGTGACGCCCTGGTAGATAAGGACGTCGTCGCCGATCTCGGTGGTCTCACCGATCACGATGCCGGTGCCGTGGTCGATGACCAGCCTCCGGCCGATGGTAGCGCCGGGGTGGATCTCGATGCCGGTCCAGAACCTGGCCCACTGGGAAATACATCGGGCCAGGAAACAGAGCTGATGGCGGTGGAGCCAGTGGGCGAATCTGTAGTAGATAATGGCGTGGACGCCGGCGTACAGGAGAAAAATTTCCAATTTTCCTCTTGCGGCGGGGTCTCTTTTTTGATAGGCAGTCAGGGTTTCGATCAACATGGGGGTCCCTCTGTTATCAGTTTTATCTTCACGCCTTTCAGGCGTGAACGGAAATTGTTTCGATTCGATACCCCGGGACCTGCGCGGCCCCGGACCCCGCGCCTACTTTTGCCGCGCGGCAAAAGTAGGCAAAAACGCGCTTAAACCTACGGTTTAAGAATCCCTTGACGGGGGTGTTTACGAACATTGGGCGGTGATTTGAGGGATTGGGTGCCTCTGAGCCGGCAGTTGTTCTTCTGGTGGCTTGGCACTTGAAGAACTCCGCCTGCCGGCCTGTTAAAGGGGCACTGCCCAGCAGGGGGGAGTGTCTACCGCGACTGCCCCGGGAGAACCCAAAGCGGTACGGTAGGGACCGCCGGCAACATCGTTGGACAGACGCTTCGCCACATACACGGGGACCGGTCAATTAGGCCGGACAGACTACAGGACACGCGCAAAACAAATCAACCCATCAGGGAATTCTCAAAGGCGGCGGAGCCCCTTTGAGCGAGCTTTTGGTACTTTTCCCTCGCGGGAAAAGTACACCCCGTCACCGCCCCTCAGGGGCGGCGTCGAAAAACGGTACGCTGTGCTATTCCATTATATTACAGTCCATTCGCTTCTGTGTCAAGAAAAGAAAACCCTTATCTTTCTATGAAAAAATCGTGAATTTTCGGGAAAACCGCCTGCCGCCCATTGCGGCGGGACGATTTTTGTGATAATATATGATAGTTGTCAAATAACTACCGACAGAAAAACAAAGAAAATCACGAGGAAAAATTTTATGGAAATCACACAGGGCGTCCGCTTCGACAGCCTGGGGCTGTCGGAGGAAATGATGCGGGCGCTGGAGAAAAAGAATTATCAGGTCTCTACCCCTATCCAGGCGGGGTGTATCCCGCCGATGCTGGACTGGCAGGACGTGACCGCCAAGGCCCCCACCGGCACCGGAAAAACCTTTGCTTTCGGTATTCCGATCATCGAGCACATTGATACGGACAGCGACCAGGTACAGGCGGTCATTCTGGCCCCTACCCGGGAGCTTGCCATGCAGATCACCTCGGAAATGCGGGACCTGGCCCAGTTCAAGCCGGGTATCCGGATGGTTTGCCTCTACGGCGGGCAGCCCATCGGAAAACAGATCGACGCGCTGAAAAAGCGTCCCCAGATCGTGATTGCCACCCCGGGACGGCTGGGGGATCATCTCAAGCGGCGGACCGTGCGGATCGACCATGTGCAGACCGCTGTTCTGGACGAGGCGGACCGGATGCTGGACATGGGCTTTATCCATGACGTGACCCGGCTGCTGGACCAGATGAAGAACCGGAAGAATCTGGGGCTCTTCTCCGCTACCATCAGCCGGGAGGTCATGGACATCGCCTGGGTCTATCAGCGGGACGCGGTGGAGATCACCGTGCGGGCCGATGAGGAGAACAAGCCGGACATTTTACAGTACCGCCTGGAACTGAACATGGACCAGAAGGTGGACGCGGTGGAGCGGATTCTGAATCTGGAGGAATATGACCGGGTGATGATCTTCTGCAATACCAAGGGCAACACTGAGCGGGTCACCAAGCTGCTGCAAATGCGGGGCGTGGACGCCCAGTGCATCCACGGCGATATTCCCCAGGAAAAGCGGGAAAAGGTCATGGCCCGGTTCCGCCGGGGCGAGCTGCGGGTGTTTGTGGCCACCGACGTGGCCGCGCGCGGCATCGATGTGGACGACGTGGACGCGGTGTTCAACTACGACGTGCCTGATGAAAACGAGTACTATGTCCACCGTATCGGACGGACCGGACGGGCAAAGCGGCACGGGGTGGCGTACACCTTTGTCACCGACTACCCCAGTATGGTGCGGCTCAATGATATTGCCAAGCATACCCGCAACCAGATCCAGCCGGTGAAGTTCGGCGAGGACGGGAAGCTGGTCCCCGTGGAGACAAAATAATGCGTTCTATAGAGAAAAAATGCGGTTCCCTGCTGTGCGCGCTGCTGGCGCTGCTGCTGTGCGCCTGCGGCGGGACGCCGGATCATACGGAGACGCCTCCCCCGGAGGAGGAAACCGGTCCCTATACCCTGCGCGTGCGGGTCAGCGAGGCGCAGAACACGCTGGCCCCCGCTTCCGTCACTGCGGCGGGCGGCGAGACGATCCTGTACCACCTTTTTGAGAACCTCCTGCGCTGGGAGGACGGCGGCGACGGATGGGCCGTGCTCGCCAACGGTCAGGCGGAGGGCTACACCGTAGAGACCGACTATGCCGGGAACGCCACATACACCTTTACCCTGCGGGAGGATATCGTCTGGTCCGACGGAAAGCCCGTCACGGCGGAGGATTTTGTCAACGCCTGGCAGCGGCTGGCGGACCCGGTCAACGAACTGCCCTACCGGCATCTGATGTCGGCTGTTTCCGGTTATGGAGAGGTCCAGGAGGACGGGACCCCGGCTCCGCTGGGGGTGTCCGCCCCGGACAGCCGGACGCTGGTGGTGGCGCTGAACGGCAGTCCCGCCTGGTTCCTGGAGGAGGTCTGCGCGGGGGCGTACACCATGCCGGTGCGGGCGGACCTGGTCTCCCAGACCAGCGGGGCGGTCACCAACGGAGCGTATACGGCGGCTTCCCGCACGGCGCAGCTGGTGACGCTGGAGCGCAGCGAAACCTATTACGACCCCGATCCCAAGGGACCGGAGGTGATCGAATTTGCCGCGGTTTCGGACAGCCAGGGGGATTATGACGCTCTGCTGGCCGGGGAGGCGGCGCTGGTAATCGATCTGCCCGGCGAACCTTTGCGGGCGCTGGCGGACAGCGGCCTGTGGACGCCGGAACCGGTAACGGAGACCTACGGGGTGCTGCTGAACACGCGGAAGGCCCCCTTTGACAATGAAAACGTGCGGCTTGCCTTCCATCTGGCGGTGGACCGGCAGGCGGTGGTGGACGCGCTGGGCGATCTGACCGCGCGGCCCGCGCTGGGGATCGTCCCCTACGGCGTGGCGGACTACAGTGAGCGGCCTGTGGAGGAGGAAGAGATCCCGGAGGAGACCCTTCCCGATCCCAATGCCGTGCCGGAGCCGGAGGAACCGGCGGCGGTCTGCTGGGATTTCCGGACCCACGGCCTGGAGGTGGTAACGGCGGAGCATGTCCACGACTACGAGACGGACCGCAGCTATGCCCAGGCGCTGCTGGCCAACGCCGGATACCCCGGCGGCAGCGGCTTCCCGGAGGCGGAGTACCTCTATGTCAACGGCTCGGACGCCGATGCCGCGGTGGCCCGGACTTTGCAGGGTATGTGGAAGGAGTGCCTGGGCGTGTCCATTTCCATCCGTGGCGTGAGCCAGGAGGAATATGACGCGGCCCTTTCTCCCGCCCTGCCTGATGAAGAAGACGGCGAAAGCGCCGGTTCGGAGGAAGAAGCGTCCGATATTCCCGCTTTCACCATGGCGGCGCAGGGGCTGCGCCCCGTTTACAGCGACGCCGAGATCCTGCTCAACCGCTGGCACAGTACCAGCGAGCACAACGCGTCCGGATATGCCAGCGGCGCTTTTGACATCCTGCTGGACGCGGCCGGAGACGTAGTTTCCCCCGACGCCCGGGACGCCTATCTTCACGACGCGGAGGCCATTCTGCTGGACGACTCGCCGGTGATCCCGGTGTTCTGCCGGGGCGGCAGCTTCCAGCTGGCCGAGGGGCTGACCGGGCTGTACCGGTCCCCCAACCAGGTATTCTTCCTGTATAACGTCCACCGGGAAAGCGCCGGAAACTGAATCCTGGTATTTTTTGATTGTTGCGGATGCAACTGCGCGGGAAACCTGTTTGCGGTATGCTTATATCGTGAACGTTTTAACAAATCGTTTCGGTAATCATTCTGGAATCATTCATGGAGGAGGAAAACACTATTATGAACAGCTGTACCGATTGCCTCAGCCGCAATACCTGTCTCAGCGCGGATAAGCCCATGGAGAACTATATCCGCTCCCTGCCTATGGAGACCGCCCATCACCGGGTGGCGACCCAGGAGACCAAGTGCGGTTTCGGCCTCACGGGCGTCTGCTGCCGCCTGTGCGCCAACGGTCCCTGCCGCATCACCCCTGACGCGCCCCGGGGCATCTGCGGGGCCAGCGCGGACACCATCGTAGCCCGGAATTTCCTGCGGGCCGTGGCCGCCGGCTCCGGCTGCTACATCCATGTGGTGGAGAACACCGCCCGCCAGCTGAAAAACACCGGCCTGCACAAGGACAAGATCCGCAGCGAGAAGGCGCTGAACCGCCTGGCGGAGATCTTCGGCGTTACCGGCGCGGACAAGTACGATCTGTGCGTGAAGGTGGCGGACGCGGTACTCAGCGACCTGTACCGGCCAGAGTATGAGGGTATGGAGCTGGTGGAGAAGCTGGCCTACGCCCCCCGGGTGAAGAAGTGGAAGGAACTGGGCATCATGCCCGGCGGAGCCAAGGGCGAGGTCTTCAACAACGTGGTCAAGACCTCCACCAACCTCAGCTCCGACCCCGTGGAGATGATGGTAAGCTGCCTGCGCCTGGGCATTTCCACCGGCGTGTACGGCCTCCAGCTGACCAACCTGCTCAACGACGTGGTGCTGGGCGATCCCGAGATCCGGATGGCTCCCGTGGGCATGAACGTCATTGACCCCGATTACATCAATATCCTGATCACCGGACATCAGCACTCCCTGTTTACTTACATCCAGGACCGCCTGCTGGACGAGGACGTGGTGGCGAAGGCCAAGGCCGCCGGAGCCAAGGGCTTCAAGCTGGTGGGCTGCACCTGCGTGGGCCAGGATCTTCAGCTGCGCGGGGCCCACTACACCGAGATTTTCGACGGTCACGCGGGCAACAACTACATCTCCGAGGCGGTGCTGTCCTGCGGCGCCATCGACGCGGTGCTCAGCGAGTTCAACTGCACCCTGCCGGGTATTGAGAGCATCTGTGACGAGCTGAAAATCAAGCAGATCTGCCTGGACGTGGTGGCAAAGAAGGCCAACGCCGAGTACATTCCCTTCAACTACGAGACCCGCGAAGCGGACGGCGACAGGATCATCGACGAGATCATCGCGGCCTACAAGGCCCGCCGGGGCAATGTGCCCATGAATCTGTTTGCCGACCACGGCAACAAGAACTCCCTCACCGGCGTCAGCGAGGGAAGCCTCAAGGCTTTCCTTGGCGGCAGCTGGAAGCCCCTTATCGACCTGATCGTTGCCGGCAGGATCAAGGGCCTGGCCGGCGTGGTGGGCTGCTCCAGCGTGGCCTACGGTCACGACACCCTGACCGCCGAGCTGGCGAAGGAGCTGATCGCCAAGGATATTCTGGTGCTGACGGCGGGATGCTCCTCCGGAGGTCTGGAGAACATCGGCCTCATGACCCCCGAGGCTGCCGAGCTGGCGGGTCCCAACCTGAAGGCCGTGTGCAAAGAGCTGGGCATTCCCCCGGTGCTGAACTTCGGTCCCTGCCTGGCCATTGGCCGGCTGGAGATCGTGGCTACCGAGATTGCCGAAGAGCTGGGCGTGGACCTGCCCCAACTGCCCCTGGTGCTCTCCGCCGCGCAGTGGCTGGAGGAGCAGGCGCTAGCGGACGGCGCGTTCGCGCTGGCGCTGGGACTGCCTCTGCATCTGGGCGTGCCGCCCTTCATCACCGGCAGCAAGCTGGTGACCAAGGTGCTGACCGAGGACATGGTAGGCCTTACCGGCGGACGGGTGATCGTGGATCCGGACGGCAAGTCCGCCGCGAACACGCTGGAGGCCATCATCGAGGAGAAGCGCAAGGCCCTGAACATTTGAGGGGAGGCGCAGGAAGATGAAACGAATTTTTATTGACCCCGCCAAGTGCGACGGGTGCAAGAACTGCACCGTGGCCTGTATGGCGTCCCACAGCGACATGACCCCCAGAAAGGGCACTCTGACGGAGATCCAGCAGGCCGTTTATGGGCTGGACCTCACCGATCCCAACAATCAGTCCCGGAACCGGATCATCTCCGATGGCCAGGGCGGGTACAGCCCCATTTTCTGCCGCCACTGCGACATTCCCGACTGCGCCGGGGCCTGTATGAGCGGCGCGCTGGAGAAAAATATGGAAAACGGGCTGGTGGAGTATAATCAGGACAAATGCGCGGCATGTTATATGTGCGTGATGAACTGCCGCTACGGCGTACCGGCCATTTCCCCGGACCGGAAGCGGATGATCAAATGTGACTTCTGCGCCCATCTGGAGGAGGGCCCCGCCTGCGTGCGGGCCTGCCCCAAGAAGGCCATTGAAGTGAGGGAGGTTTGACCATGGAGCGATTTGTCATTATCGGCGCCGGCGCAGCCGGGATCAGCGCCGCCCAGGTCCTCCGGGAGTTCCGCCCCAAGGATACCATTACGGTGATCTCCATTGACGAGCATGTCCACTCCCGCTGCATGCTGCACAAGTTTCTGGGCCATGAGCGGACCATCCAGGGGATCAACTTTGTGGGCGAGGACTTCTTTGAGAAGAAGGATATCTTCCATATTGCCTGCCAGACGGTAACGAAGGTGGATACTGAGGGCAAGCTGGTCTATTATGGCGAGAATTACAGCATCCCCTATGACAAGCTGCTGATTGCCACCGGGTCCGGGTTCTTTATCCCGCCCATTCCCCATTTCCGGGAGGCTCCCAATGTATTCGGATTCCGGGATCTCAGCGACGCGCTGAAGATCGACGAGGCTTTCGCCAAGGGCAAGCGGGTGTTTATTGTGGGTTCCGGTCTGGTGGGACTGGACGCGGCCTCCGCTCTGGCGGAGCGCGGCGCGGACATCACCATTGCCGAGATGGCTCCCAGAGTGATGCCCCTGCAGACGGACGACTACGCCGCCAGCGTATACCAGAAGGTCTTTGAGGACCACGGGTGCAAGTTCCTGCTGGGCATCGGGGCCACGGACGCGGTGGTGGACGGCGAGGGGAATATTACTGAGGTGATTCTCTCCACCGGAGAGCACGTGCCCTGTGACTTTATTATCATGGCGGCAGGCGTGCGGCCCAGGATTCAGATCGCGCTGGACAGCGGCATCAAGGCCGAGCGGGCCATTGAGGTGGACGACCATCTGCGGACCTCCGCAACCGACGTTTACGCGGCAGGCGACTGCACGGGACTTTCCGGCGTGTGGCCGGACGCCATGGCCCAGGGCAAGGCGGCGGCGGAAAATATGGCCGGGATCGACACGCCGTATGAGAAACCGTATCCCTTCAAGAACACCAGCAACTTCTTTGGCGTGACCATGCTCAGCGTGGGACGGATGGATCTGACCGAGGGCGCGGACGTGATCGTACACAAGACGCCCACGGAGTACAAGAAAGCCATCATTACCAACGGAAAACTCACCGGATATCTGTCCCTGGGCGACATTTCCAACCACGGGCTGTATCTGCATCTCATTAAGAACGGGATTGACGTAAGCGGCAAGAAGGATAAGATCTTCCGGCTGACGTTCGCGGATTTCTACGGGATCAACGAGAAAAACGGCGAATTCGTTTATACCGTGTAAAGGGCGCGGAGTTCAAAAGGACAGACAGCCTAACAGGGTATTTGGCGCGAAAGCCGGCGCAGCATCATGCTGCGCCGGCTCTTTCTCATTTCGGAAACGTTACTGTCCCAATGCCGCTATATTCTCTTTAACTAGCGGCAGGAAGGAGGGACCGGTGGGGAACGCGCCGTTCAGATAGGATTCCCGCCACGTCTCATACGACGCATAATCCATAGGTTCGCCGTAAGTGGGCGCGTAGCCGCCCTCTTCGGTAATGATGTAGTAGATGAAGCCGTCTCCATCCTGATCCACCTCGTCCGGGAAGTTTTCACCTGCAAAGATTTCCCGCAGGTTCCTGTCCCAGCCGTCCACCGCGGCGATTTGCTCGTACTTTCCCGTTTCCGGGTTGTACTGGTATACGTTGTACGGCCACAGCTTATCCCCCGCCGCGCCCTGATTGTGACTCCAGCCCGCCTCTATGACGCCGTTGTCATAGTAGCACAGATCAGGGTACTCCTCCAATTCGACATACGCCGTGCCGGCGGCATGGTCGTAGCCATAGATCCGCACCCACTGCCCGGCCGCCTCGCCCACCTGATCCTGCACGATCAGTTCCTCTGTTCCGTCCAGGTCCACATCGTACAGCGCAAAACCGGGACCGTCCTCGTACCGGAACCGTTCCGGGTCCTGATAGGCTTGATACAGCTCTTCCAGAATATCGGTGTAGGCCATCAGCATTCCCGACCAGCCCGTTTGAGGGATTACCGGCTCTTCACTTTTTATCTCTTCCGAACCGGACGGCTCTGCGGGCTGGATATCCCCGGGGTCGGAGACTGCCGGGATCTCCGGCGGTTCCGGCTGAGTCTGGATTTGGGTCTGGGGTGCCGCGTCACTCTCCGGCAGCGTGATGGCATTATCTGTTTTGCCGCAGGCGGTCAGAGCGCACAGAAGGACGCATGCCGCCGTCCAAAAAAGTTTCTTTTTCACGTTTTCTCTCTCCTTGCTTTACTGTATCAGGGCAATATTTTCCTCCGTCAGCGGCGCGTAGTGGACGGGCACCACGTTTCCGCTCAGGTAGGACGCTGCCCACAGGGCATAATCGGCATAATCCACAGGTGTACCGTAGACAGGGGCATAGCCGCCTTCCTCCTCGATGATGTAGTAGACAAAGCCGTCGCCGTCCCTGTCAACGTCGTAAGGATAGGGAATTTCCGCCCCATCATAGGAACTGTAGCTCCCTCTCCCCAGCCTTTCATCCCATCCGTCCACAGTGGCGATACGCACATACCTGCCTGCTTCCACATCATATTTATACAGGTCGTAAGGCCACAGCTTGTCGCCCGCCTTACCCTGGTTATGGCTCCATCCTGCCGTGGCATAGCCGTTGTCGTAGTAGGTCGTCAAGGGATATTCCGCCAGCAGTTCATTACCGTCCGCGTCATAAACCCGCTCTACCTGTCCGGCTATGGCGGTGTTATTCAGCAGAGTAATGAGCTCGTCCTTCCCGTCTCCGTTCACATCGCAGACAGAAAAGAAATTATTGGAAACACCGGCAGAAATCTGGCGGCACTCCTCAATGAACTCCCGCAGGATTCTGCGGAATGTGGGCGTCAGGCGGCTCTTATCCACATCTGGCCGCTCCGCCGCGAACTCGCTGCGCAGTTCGCCCTCCCAGCTGTTGAGATATCCCGTCCCATCGCCGTAATCGCTGTAAACAACAGGACAGACGTACTCAAAGGCATCGTTATGGAAAAGGCCGGTATCCGTATTCTGCAGCCAACCGCAGATCGTCAGCGTGATTTGTCCATTCTGGTAGGTATAGTGCGTCAGAAATTGGTTTAATCTGCATATATCCGGCGCGCCACCCCAATACCTGTTCGCCCAAAGAGCAGATAAATCCACCAGGATATCCGTGTCCTGATAACGGATGTACACTGTACCATCATCGTAAAATTCATAGGTCCGGTGATTGTTGAAGTCCTCGACCACGTTGTCCGGACGGTGTGTGGTCCCGTACCATTTCTCGCCGTCCCACTCATAGACCGCAATGAAATCTGTATGCACACCGGTGCCGTGGCCGGTATGATAGTGTACCAGCAGTTCCCGGCCGCCGTCGCGGTCCAGGTCCTCAAAGTACAGCTCGGGCAGCCACTCAGATTCCATTTTCTCCGCTATTTTCTGAATATGGTCCCCGTACCGCAGATACATTGTCTCCTCATACTGCGCATAGTAAAGGTCAATATCATCCTCACGCAGACTACCCACCCACCACATCGGTGCGTCCCAGTTATTTCCTGTGATACCGAATATCCTGGGCAAATCCGCTATCGCCGGAAGGTCCTCCGTCAGACGCTGTAGTGGCTGGCTGGAGATTTGCTTCTCCTCCCAATATTCTTCACCTGTGTTCCAATCATAAATCACCATCTCGGCCACGATTCCAGGCTCATAGGTCTTACCGTTGAAATAGGTTCCTTCGTACCGCCGGTAGAGGACCTGCATTGCCAGTTCCGTCTCCCCATCCCACAAATCCATAGTGGGCAGAAGCTCCATTCCTGTGAGGTCGCGGTCAAACCGCTGGAAGCACTGGTTGGTCAATCGGAGATAGACGTGCTGGTCATCGTCGGCCCGGCGGTAGAGGCTTGCGTCCGTGTAAGGGGCCTGAGCCAGCAGCAGCCACTCCCCCTGCTCCTCCGCCGGGCGGGACAGGTCCATCAACTCCGTGGGCAGATTCTCCGGTATATCCAGAATTACCATATCTTCCGGCGGACCGGCAGGCTCCGGTTCCGGCGTGGGCGTTTCGGCGGGTTCCCGTTCCGTCTGGGCAGGTTCCGCCGGGGTGTCCGGCTCCTCCGCCTCCGCCGCGCCGGTGAACGTACAGACCGCGAATACCACGCACGCCGCCGTTACCAGCGCCGCCATGACCGCCGTGGTCCTGGGCCGCTTCACCAGCAGGGCGATGCGCTCCTTCAGCGCGGACTTGCCGCCCGTCATGGTGGTGGCGCAGCAGGCCAGATCGGAGGCGGTGGTCCTGCGGGCCACCAGCCCCACCAGCGTGCGGCCATAGTCCGCCCGGTGCTCCTCGCCCAGAAGGCGGACGGCCCCCTCGTCGCAGCTCAGCTCGCAGTCCCGGCGGCTGAGGACCGCCGCCAGCCATACCAGCGGATTATACCAGTGAAGCGCCAGACATACGCCCCGCAGAATGGCCCAGATGTGGTCCCCCTGGCGGAAGTGTGTGTACTCGTGGGCCAGGACGTGCTCCCGGGCGGTTCCATCCTCCGCCACGGAACACGTCAGGTAGACGGCAGGGGAAACCAGGCCGAAAAGGCAGGGAGTCGCCAGCCCATCCACCACATATACGCTGCGTCCCCGGTAAGCCCCATCCGGACGGCGCTTTTTGCGCAGCACAAGGGCGAACCGCCCGTTTACCACCGCCAGGAACAGCAGAACCAGCCCGCTCCCTGCCTGCCGCAGGACATTCAGGGCCCTTTTCATGTCTACCATCCGCTTCAGCGTGGCGTTGTCTACCGCCTTTTCGCCCTGCTCCCGCAGGCTTTGGGCCTTCTCCGCGTCATGCACGGCGACCCAGCCGTAGGCGTTGTACAGGGCGGGCTGTTCTTCTTCCCAAACTTGGGCCTCTTCCGGTCCCAGTTTGAAAGAATCTTTCGGGCCTGCCACACTCCGCCAGTTTCCGTTTTCGTATACTTGCATATCGTTGGGGAGCGTACTTGCCAGCTGGTAGCCGCTGTTGGCCCGGGCCGCGTTGAGGACACTGGCCGGACTTTCCCATAAAGATACCGGCGCCAGCAGCCGCAGCAGCACCAGCGCCCACAACGCATACCGCAGCCGGGGGCCGACCCGGTCCTTTATCACTGCCCGCAGCAGCAAAACCAGCAAAATCAGCGCGGAAGATGTGACGATCCACTCAATCATGGCCCTTTTCCTCCAGCTTTCGCAGGGTCTCGTAGAGCTGGTCGATCTCCTCCCGGCTCAGCTCCTCCCGCTCTGCCATGGTGTTCACCAGCAGTCCCACGCTGCCGCCGAAGACCTTCTGCAAAAAGCCCCTGGTCTCCCGCACCACCGCGTCCTCACGGGCCACCGTGGGGTAGTACAGCTTGGCCTTCCGTCCCTGCTCCCAGCGCAGCAGGCCCTTGTCCGCCATCCGCCGTACAAGGGTTTCCCCCGTGCTGCGGGTCCAGCCCGTGCGCTCGGTCAGGCGGTTGGCGATCTGAGTCATGGTCATGGGGGCCTGCTCCCACAGGCACTCGCAGACCTCCCACTCGGTGTTGGTCAGGCGCTGTTTCTCTCCTGTCATTTTCCCCGCTCCTTTCACATGACGTTGTCATGCTGGCAGAATACCACAGTTACATGACATTGTCAAGTAATCAGGCACAAAAAAAGCGGAGACCTTCGTCTCCGCTTTTTTGCACATATTAGTCCTCGGTCGCGGCGCTCTTGACCTGACGGCCATTGTAGGTACCGCACTCGGGGCACATTCTGTGGGGCAGGCGCATCGCGCCGCACTTGGGACAAGGAGTAAGACCGGGAGCCTTCAGCTTCCAAACGGAACTGCGGCGCTTATCGCGTCTCGCCTTGGATACTTTACCCTTAGGGACTGCCATGATGACACCTCCTGTATATCTGAATTTTTATTTTTCGTTCTTATCCTTCTCCAGAAGCTGGGCCAGCACCGCCAATCGGGGGTCCACCTGCTTCTTGCAGGTGCAGCTCCCTTGGTTGAGATCGACGCCGCAGCCGGGGCAGATGCCCTTGCAGTCCTCTGAGCAAAGGGTCTTTGTGTCCATCTCCAGAATGAACGCCGTCCGGGCCAGATCGCCCACATCGACACATCCGTCCTCCAGGACGATGATGTCATCGTTGTCCTCGTTCTCCACCTTTTCCGCCAGAGCGTATTCGCAGTGGACGGAGCGGGGATCGTCAAAGGCTTTCAGGCAGCGGTCGCAGACGGATTTGAGCGTTGTACCCGCCGTGAAGGACAGGAGCAGCATCCCCGCAATATTCCGCACATCGCCGGTTACCACCACCGGATTCTGCGCGGGATACAGGCCGCCGAAGTCCACATCGGAAAGATCCAGCTCAAACTGGAACTCCATCCGCTCTCCGGGGGCGTTGATGATCCTCTGTACGTTCAAAAGCATAGCACACCTCACAAAGACACGACTAATATTATAGTGGATGAATGCCGGATTGTCAAATACTTTTTTCCCGATTTTTCCGGAATTTTACCGTTTTTTTCAATAGGCCAGTTTTTCCACTGTCCAGTCCCGGATGATCTGGCTGTAACAGGCGCACTGGGCCGTCGCCAGGGAGACTTCCAGGTTGACATAATTACCGCACTCAGCGGCGCTCTTACCGGGCATCTCGCCCTCAAAGGCCGCCCCGGCGGCAAAGGTCTCCTTGATCAGTTCCACCGCGCCGGCTTCACTGAGTTTGCGGCTGTCGAAGAGGAAATAGAATCCCGTCTGACAGCCCATGGGGCCGAAGTAGATCACCGCGTCTTTGGCCCTGCCGTTGCGCAGGAGGGTGGCGATGATATGCTCCACGGAGTGCATCTCCGCGTTGGTCAGCAGGTCGCCGGTGTTCGGCTTCTTGAAGCGGAGGTCGAAGGTGATTATCTCTCCATCCCGGCGGGAGAGGTACATGCCGGGGACCAGCTTGTTGTGGTCCACCTGAAAGCTGGCAATACGTTCCATTTTATGACTCCTTTCCGGTCTTCTTCCTGGTGCTGGTTCTTCTTCTGTTTCCATAACTCCGCCCATCGGCAAAGGCGGCCAGCCGGCCCATCCGCGGCGGGTCTGAGGTGATTGTCCGCCTTACGGGCCGGGGCGGGACCGGCGGATAGGTGGCCTTGGGGTGTTCGATCTTGATGATGACAGGCTCGTCGTCCATCGGGGCAGGCCCGGCCGCTTGGGCGGGCCTGCCCGGCTTGCCGGACACAGGCCGCGCGGCCCTGGCGGCGGGCGTCTCCGGCTTCGGAAGCGGACGGGCCGCTCCCGGACTGGGCTTTGCCGGCTGGGGCGGCTTGGGGGCCACAGCTTTTGGGGGAACAGGAGCCGCGGATTTCGCCTGCGTCTGCTGCCGCTGGGCCCTGGGAGGCCGGGGCTCCCTCTGCTTCTTGGGCGTCAGCTCAAAGATCTCCATAGGCCAGGGGTGGTTTTCCACCTCCGGCACCTTCTTTTTGATCAGCTTCTCAATGTCCTTCAAATACGCCAGCTCGTCCACGTTGCAGAAGCTGACGGCCACCCCGCCCCTGCCCGCGCGGCCTGTGCGGCCGATGCGGTGGACATAGGTCTCCGGCACATTGGGCAGCTCGTAGTTCACCACCGCCGCCAGCTCGCTGACGTCAATGCCCCGCGCGGCGATGTCGGTAGCCACCAGTACCCGGATGGCCCCGCTCTTGAAGCTGTCCAGGGCGCGCATACGGGCGGTCTGACCTTTGTTGCCGTGAATCGCCATGGCGGCGATGCCGGCGCGGCCCAGCTCCTTGACGACGCGGTCCGCGCCGTGCTTGGTGTTGGTGAACACCAGGACGCTGTCCAGGCTCTGGTCCTCCAGGACGTGCTGGAGCAAATATTTCTTGTTTCCCTTGTCCACCTTATAGAGGCGCTGCTCGATGGCGTCCACCGTAGAGGACTGGGGCGTGACCTCCACACGGACAGGGTTGTGGAGGATCTTCTGCGACAGCTCGGTGATCTCCTGGGGCATCGTGGCGGAGAACAGCAGGGTCTGCCGCTTCTCCGGCAGGCGGGCGATCACCTTCCGCACGTCGTGGATAAAGCCCATATCCAGCATCCGGTCCGCCTCGTCCAGGACGAAAGCTTCGATGCCGGAAAGGTCGATATGTCCCTGATTGCACAGGTCGTTGAGCCGCCCGGGGGTGGCGACCAGTATATCGACGCCCTTTTGCAGGGCCTCCACCTGGGGGGCCTGGCCCACGCCGCCGAAGATCACCGTGTGGCGCAGTTCCAGATACTTTCCGTACTGGTCAAAGCTCTCCTTGATCTGCAAGGCCAGTTCCCTTGTGGGGGTCAGCACCAGGGCGCGGATGGGCGTATGGCGCTTATTGACGCGGCCATGGAGCCGCTGAAGGATCGGAATGGCGAAGGCGGCCGTCTTCCCGGTGCCGGTCTGGGCGCAGCCGATGAGATCCCGCCCTTTCAGCACCGGCGGGATCGCCTGGGTCTGGATGGGTGACGGCTTGACGTAGCCCAGCTCCTCTACCGCCTGGAGCAGCTGGGGCAGTAAGTTCAGTTCTTGAAATGTCATATTGTTCCTTTATTGATTGGATTTTGCGCGGATCATCCGCTTCGGCCTATTATATACGGTTTTCCCAGGAAAAGCAATCCCCTTATGCAAACCGAATTATTCCGCCCGCACATATTGACGCTTTTCCGCGATGTATGCTATCATATTTCCCGCAAGGATAAAAACACGTCCCGGTAGGTAGTCCGGGAGCAGCGCGGCGCTGTCAGTAACCTTCCTCCTTTGGTCGTCCGTTCCTTGCGCAGATCATTAAAGGAGGACCCAGGCATGGAAACTGCAAGAGCAAAACTGACGGTGCTGTTCGATCCGCCCTTCTGGGTGGGGATATTCGAGCGGGAAAACGGAGGCCGCTATGAGGCCTGCCGGGTGGTATTCGGCGCGGAGCCCCGGGATTTCGAGGTCTACGCCTACATTCTGGACCACTATGACCGGCTGGACTTCTCCCCGGCCCTGCAAACGGAAACCGCCGCGGAGCGGGAGCTTAGCCCCAAACGCGCCCAGCGGCTGGCCCGGCGGCAGACCCAGTCCACCGGCATCGGTACCAAAGCCCAGCAGGCGCTCCAGCTCCAGCGGGAGCAGAGCAAAACCGAGCGCCGCGCCCTCTCCCGGGAGGCCCGGGAGGCGGAGGAGGCCCGCCGGTACCGGCTGCGCCAGGAGAAGCGGAAGGAGAAGCACCGGGGACACTGAAATTTTACAGTTTCCTGGGAGAGGCGGGACGGCAGCGTCCCGCCTCTTTTCTGTCTGGACTTGCGGTGATCCCGATATTCTGCTATAGTAATTGCAGCAAACAAGGAGGCTTATTTATGCTGTATTTTCGGAACGACTATGGAACCGGCGCACATCCGGCAGTGCTGGAGGCGCTGTGCCGGACCAATATGGAAGCGACCCCGGGCTATGGGACGGACCCGTACTGCCTGGAAGCGGCGGAGACCATCCGGTCCCTGTGCCGCTGTCCGGGGGCGGCGGTCCACTTTCTGGTGGGCGGGACCCAGGTGAACAAGACGGCTATCGCTGCCTTTCTGCGGCCCTACGAGGCGGTGATTGCCGCTGCCAGCGGGCATATCTGCGTCCATGAGGCCGGCTCGGTCGAGCAGGATGGACACACTGTTCTCCGGCTCACATCTCCTGACGGCAAGCTGACGCCGGAGCTGCTGTATGACGCCATGCGCGGTCCTGTGAGCGAGCACACCGTCATTCCCCGGCTGGCGTACATCTCCAACACCACCGAGCTGGGCACGGTTTATTCCCGGTCGGAACTGCGCTCCCTGCGAAAAACCTGTGACCGGCTGGACCTTCTTCTCTACTGCGACGGGGCAAGGCTGGGCAGCGCCATGGACGCGGGCGGAACGGAATTCTCTGACTACGCAGAAAACTGCGACGCCTTCACCATCGGCGGCACGAAAAACGGTCTGCTCTTCGGGGAGGCTCTGGTGATTGTGAATCCCGCACTCCAGCCCCACTTCCGCAACTGCATGAAGCAGCAGGGGGCCATGCTGGCCAAGGGGCGGCTGCTGGGGGTGCAGTTTGGCGCCATTTTGCGGGACGGGCTGTACCTGTCCCTCGCCGCCCACGCCAATTCTCTGGCAAAGCGTCTGTCTGAGGGGCTGGAAAAGCTGGGCGTTCCCCTGCTGGTCCCGGCGGAGAGCAATCAAATTTTCCCGATCCTTCCGGACGGCGTTGTGGAGACGCTGCGGCAGGCCGTGGAATTCGAGGTGGAGCGGAAAACAGATGAAACCCACACCTGCGTCCGTTTCGTCACGGCGTGGCACACCCCGGCGGAGGCCGTGGACGCGCTGCTGGCGCTTATGGAGAAATCGCTGAAATAGAACACAGGCGGCAGGGGGCGCACCTCCTGCCGCTTTTTTGAAAAATTTTCCGTTTCGTGTGATAAACCGCCCTTCTCCGGTGTTATATAGGTGAGGCCTCAAGTTCACAAAAGGGAGTGACCGCATGACAACAGACCAGCTCGCCGGACTGTTCGCCCAATACGGCGACGACGTATACCGCTTCGCCTACAGCTACACCCGCCACGCCGCGGACGCGGAGGATGTCTGCCAGAGCGTATTCTGCCGTCTGGCGGACGGGCGGACGGAGCTGGAACCGGGAAAGGAAAAGGCGTGGCTGCTGCAATGCACCGCCAACGCCTGCAGGAACCGGTTCCGTTTCCTGCGCCGCTGGGAGAGTGTGCCGCTGGAGGAGGCGGAGGGCATCCCCGACGAGAGCAGCCGGGCGGTGCTGGATGCCGTGCTGTCCCTCCCCATGAAATACCGGGCCCCGGTGCATCTGTTCTACTACGAGGGCTACAGCCAGAGTGAAATTGCGGAGATTTTGAATCTGAGCCGGACGGCGGTGCAGACAAGGATGCTGCGGGCCCGGGCTATGCTGAAGGAGGTTTTAAGCGATGATATCACACTATAAGCAGGCTATGGATTCCCTGTCCCTCTCCCCGGAGGCGAGGGGGCGCATTGCGGGAAAGCTGCGTCGTCCCAACCGGCTCGTAAAGTTCCGTCCCGCCGCTATCGCGGCGGCGGCAGCGGCACTGGTTTTGATTCTGGGCACCACGGCGGCGGCCGGGGGTATTGCCCTTCATGAACTTCCCGCGGCCATCATCCAGAGTTTACAGCCTGTCCGGCTCAGCGACACGGACCAGGGCATCACCATGACCGTCCAGTCCGCCTCGGCGGAGGACGGCGTGTTCACTGCCTACATCACCATGACGGACGAGCGGGGCGGCCAACGGCTGGCCCAGGGCGTTGACTTTTACGACAGTTACCGGATCAATATGCCCTATGGCGCCAGCGCAACGACCTCTGGTTGTACGCCGCTTGGGTACGATGAATTCAGTGAAAGCTATGGATTCCTTGTCAATATCCAGGTCATGGACGATAACTGGCGGACTGTTGACTTCTCCAACAAGAAATTTACTTTCTCTGTCCGTCAGCTGATGCTGGGGCAGAACCGGACGAAGCCGGAAGTGTCCCTTGATTGGGACGACCTTCCCAACGAACCCCACACCCAGCAAAAGTACTGCTATGGCGGCAGCTACAGCGAGGGATACGAGCTGCCGCAGGGGTTTCCCGGCGGCATGGTGGACTTCCTCCAGCCCGGGACCATGGACGTACCGGTCACGGACGGCGTTACCATCACCGCCGGAGGATTTCTGGACAGCAGACTCCATCTGCTGCTGCGCTATGACAATACCGGAGCGGACGACCACGGTTGGCTGTGGCTGACTTCCACGGTGGATTGGCGTGCGGATGTTACCCCGTGCGTCTCCATGAACTATCACGAAGAGGACGGCAGCAAATATGAGGAGCTGATCTACGACGTCACCCCGGAGGACCTGGAGGGCCGCGTTCTGTCCGGGAAATTCACCACCGGCGGGTATCTGTTAAACGGTGACTGGAAAGTGACCTTTACCCTGATGGACGGCGAGTGATGTTCACAAAATCTTATTGAATTGGGTTTTTCTTCATGGTATAGTGACACAATAAATAAAACCAAGGAGTGTCCGCCATGAATCTCACCACCGCCAGCCACACCTTCCAGCTGCTCACCCGCATTATGGACGTCCGCACCGCCACCGAGCCCTTCCTGCCCACAGCGGTGGAGAAGCCCGCCATAGCGCTGGGGGACGTGCAGCAGCCCTTCCCCCGGGCCACCCCGGAGAGCCAGGGCGTTTCCTCCCGGCATATCCAGTCCTTTCTGGAGGAGCTGGGCCGGGGCCGGGAGCTGTACAGTCAGAGCGTCATGATCCTGCGCAATGGCAGGGTCATCTGCGAGGCCGCCTACGGCTCCCAGGATCTGCGGGCGGCAAAATACACCTTCTCCGCCTGCAAGAGCGTGGTATCCCTGGCCATCGGACTGCTGATAGATGACGGCATGCTGTCCGTGGAGGACGAGATCGCCTCCATTTTTGATGAGGCCGGGACCGCCTCCCTGCGCCGGAAGCTGAAGGGCATGACGGTGGAGGACCTGCTCACCATGCGTTCCGGCGTGCTGTTCACCGAAGCGGAGGCGCTGACGGAGACGGACTGGGTCCGCCGGTTCCTGGGCGATGCCATGAAAAGCGAGCCGGGCGCGGAGTTCGCCTACAGCAGCCTGAACACCTACATGCTCTCCGCCATCGTCTGCCGCAAAACCGGAAAAACACTGACGGAGTTCCTGCAGGAGCGGCTGTTTGCACCCATGGGCATTACGGATATCCACTGGGAGACCTGTCCCAAGGGCATCGAGAAGGGCGGCTGGGGTCTCTACATCCGGCCCGAGGATCTGGCGAAGCTGGGCCAGCTGGTCATGGACGGCGGCATGTGGCAGGGCCAGCGGCTGCTGTCCCGGGAGTATATCGCCGCCGCCACCACCGCCCACGCCATCCCGCCGGAAACTACCGGGGACTTCAACTACGGCTATCAGATCTGGGTGGGCCGCCACGAAAACACGTTCCTGTTCAACGGGATGCTGGGGCAGAACGTGCTGGGCTTCCGGGACAGCGGGATTCTGGTCCTCACCCACGCCGGAGCGGATACGGATTTCCAGGAGAGCCGCTATTTTGAGATCGTCAGCCGGTACTTCGGCGGGACCTTCCCCGACCGGCTGCCGGAGGACGAGGCCGCGCAGGCGGCCCTTGCGGACGCGGTCCGCGCCCTCTCCGCCTACAGCCGGGAGCCGGAAGCCATCGGTCCGTCCGCCGCTCCCTTCCTGAACCGCTCCTTCACCGTTCAGGATGACCGTGCCGCTTCCGTGGGCCTGCTGCCGCTGACTTTACAGGCGCTTTACAACGACTACACCGCCGGGGTCACGTCCGTGGCGGTCAGTTCCAGGGGCGGTCTGCCGGAACTCATTTACCGGGAGAAAGACGCTCTGTACCGTCTCCCTGTGGGCCTTGGCAGGCCGGCGGTCACCACGCTGGACTTCCGGGGAAACGTCTTTCATGCCGCGGCTCTTGGTCGCTTCACCCACGACGAGGAGGAGAGGCCGGTCTTCTATATCCGGCTGGACTTCATCGAGACCCCCTGCGTGCGGATCATCAAGCTGGTATCCGACGGGGACCGCCTGCTCCTCCGGCAGACGGAAACGCCGGGCGTGCCCTACGTCAGCGGCAAGCTGTGCCAGGCGGCGCAGTCGCCGTTGTACCGGCCCCTTCTGCTGGTCGCCGCCGGAGGAACCGAGGAGGATTTTCTGATCTACAAAACAAAGCAGATCTTATCGCCTGAAATCATGTGCGAGGAGAGCGAGGGCTGACAGGCCCCCGCTCTCCTTATACGTTTATTCTAGCCCTGCGCCCTTACCGCGATGCTCTCCACCGGGATCAGGCCAAAAAACTCCAGCGCCTCGCCGTCCACCAGCAGGCGGATTTCCTCAATGGAATCAATGGAGTACAGCGATTCCGCCAGCGACCAGAGGATCATCCTCTGGACCTGCGCGTCCTCCGGCAGCAGCTCCAGAGACGCCGCCGGCAGGCTCACATAGCACACGCCGCTGTCTACGCGGACGTAGTTCACCGCAAATCCCTCAGGGATCGTACGAAGCAGCTCCCGGTTCTCCGGGCCTTCCAGCAGCGAGGCCACCAGCGTTTCCGCCAGGGTCTGGCCCTCGTAGAGAGACAGCGTGCGTTTCTCCTCCGTCAGCGCGCCGTCGGCGTTGAGGAAATACAGGCTCACTCCCACTGTTTGCAGCACATCGTCCATACTGGATAGCAGCACATCCCGCTCATAAAATACCCGCTTGGGCTGCTGGCCCACCTGACGGCCCTGGGCGGTGATGATGACCGCCCGGACTCCCTCCAGCTCCGTCAGCGACAGCGTCAGGCAGTAGTCGGCCAGCGCCAGTTCCACGCCGGACAGCTCCCCCAGCTCCGCGCTGAGGTCCACATAGGCCATCCGGTCCCGTACCTCCACGTCCAGCAGCTTCACGTCCTCCGGCAGCGGACTTTCCAGCGGTTCCTCCGACGGTCCCGCCAGCAGCCGCTCCACCACCGCCCGGGCGGTAGTCTGGTCGTCTGCCTCCTCCGGAAGGTCCAGCCGCTCCCGAAGCGCCCGGATGCGGTCTCCGCCGCGGGCGTCCTCCTCCGGGACCAGATAGTAGATGAGGGCCCCCTCCTCCCCGGTATCCGGTTCGGCGGGAGCGGCGCACGCCGCCAGCAGCAGGCAGGCCGCGAGACACCATGCAGCCGCTTTTTTCATGGCTCCTCCTCTCCACGCTCCAGGCTGGGCAGCGTCACGATAAACCGGGTGCCGCCGCCGGACACGCCCTCCGCCCGGATGGCGCCTCCCCGGCGGCTGACGGTATCATTGACGATGCTCAATCCCAGTCCGGTGCCGCCGGCGGCCCGGGAGCGGGCCTTGTCCACCCGGTAGAACCGCTTGAACACGTTGGTCAGCTCCTCCGGGGGAATGCCGATGCCGTTGTCCTCCACGGTAATGACCGCCGTTTCTTCCGCAGGCTCCGCCCTGACCCGGACGTAACCGCCGGGACGGTTGTATTTGATGGCGTTTTCCGCCAGGTTGTAGATGATCTGGTGCAGCTCGCCCGCGGTAGCTACCGCCGCCGCGCCGGTGATGCTGACTACCAGCAGCTCCACGCCCTTTTCCTCCGCCACGGGCCGCAGCATCCGCACCACCCGTTCCAGCACCGGGCCGATCTCCGTCAGCCCTGCCGTCTCCGCTACGCCGCTGTCCAGCCGCGTCAGGCGCAGCAGGTCCTCCGTGATGCGGCTGAGACGCTCCGCCTCCTGTCCGATGTCGCTGACAAACTCCATGGCGGTGGCGCTGTCCATGTTCTCGTTCTGCAAAATGGAATCCGTCAGCAGGCGGATTGCCGCCAGAGGCGTTTTCAGCTCGTGGGAGGCGTCGGAGACGAACTGCCGCCGGGCGCTCTCCGTCTCCTGGAGGCGGTCCACCAGGTCGTTGAACTCCCCGGCGATCTGGGTGAACTCGTCATGGCCGGAGAGCACGGCCCGCCGGTTGTAGGCTCCCTCCCGCACGCCCCGCATGGCGGCCTGCAAGCTGGCCAGCCGCCGGGTCAGCTGCCGGGAGAAGATCATGCTGAGCATCACCACCAGCACCGCAATGCCGATGGAGATGCTCAGCAGCGTACTGCTGAGATTTTCCAGCAGCGAGGCCTGCTGGGTGTCGTACTCATAGACGTAGATCCCGCCGATGATCTGGTTGCGGTACAGCACCGGCTGGGCGGCGGAGGAGTGGAAGGCCCCTTCCTTATACACGCTGTACAGGGCGAAATTCCCCCGCAGGGCCTCCACCAGCTCGTTATAAAAGACATACCGTCCGGCGGCGTTGCCGGCCTCGCGGGTATCGTAGAGCACCTTGCCGTAGGGATCGGAAACGATGGCCCGGGACACGCCCGCCACGTCCACGCCCGCCAGGGCCGCGCCCACATTCTCCTCCGTCAGCGCGTCCAGACCGGACACGGCGGTATTCAGCGCGGCCGCGCTGCTGAGCAGGGCGTTCCGCTTGGCCTGGAACACCAGGTCCTCGCTGACGATCAGCGGATAGGTGTTCATCAGGACCATCACGACCAGCAGCATGGCCAGATAGCTGGCGCTGATTTTCAGCTGTAAGGAAATCCTACCCTTTAAAATAGTAGCCAACTCCCCACTTGGTCAGAATATATTCCGGCTCCGCCGGGGTCCGCTCCAGCTTCTCCCGCAGGCGGCGGATGTGTACGTCCACCGTCCGGTAGTCCCCGGTGTAGCTGTAGCCCCACACCACGTTCATCAGGTTCTCCCGGCTGTATACCCGCCGGGGATTTTTCATCAGCAGCTCGATGAGGTCGTATTCCTTGGCGGTCAGCTCCACCACCTCGCCGTCCCGGATGGCGACCCGCTGCTCGGTGTCCAGGGTCAGGTCCCCCGCGGTGAGGCGGCTGGCGGCCTTCCCCTGGGCGCCCCCGGAGGCCCGGCGGAGCATGGCCCGGATGCGGGCCTTCAGCTCCAGAATGTTGAAGGGCTTTGTGATGTAATCGTCCGCGCCGCACTCGAAGCCGATGATCTTGTCCGTGTCCTCGCTGCGGGCGGTCAGCATGATGATGGGAACGTTGGAAAATTCCCGGATGCGCATACAGGCCTCCAGCCCGTCGATCTCCGGCATCATCAGGTCCAGTATGATGAGGTCAAAGTTCCCCGACCGGGCCAATTCCACCGCCGCCGCTCCGTCATAGGCGCATTCCACCTGGTAGCCCTCGTTCTCCAGGTTGAATTTGATGCCCTTGACCAGCAGCTTCTCATCGTCCACAACCAATATTTTCATGAGGCGTCCTCCTTATCGCTCCTCCCGCGCCGACCTCCATTTTCTGCGGCCTGCGGGACACATTTCTTGTTGAACTTCCACCATTTATTTGCTATACTATAGGGAAAGACCTGCCGTATATTTTAGCAATGATCCCCTGAGGAAGCATGAAATCTACATACAGGCAACAGTATACCATATTCGTGGAGAAAATGATATGAAAATTCGCCGTTTTTACGCTCTTTTTTTTAGCCTTGTGATTCTCCTGTCCCTCTCCGCCCCCGCTCTGGCCGCGGAAGGGGGCGAGGAGCCGGAAATCCCTGTGGAAGAACCGGAAGAGGAGGAGGACCTGGGCTTCCATGTGGACGCCAAGGCCGCGCTGCTGATCGACCCGGACACCGGGGAGATCCTGTACGAGCAGAACGCCCACGAGCCCCTCTATCCCGCCAGCGTGACGAAGATCCTTACCTGCCTGCTGGCGCTGGAGGCCATCGATGACGGCAAACTGACCATGGGCACCGTCCTCACCGCCTCTGAAACCGCCATCTCCGCCGTTCCTCCCGACGGCAGCAACGTGGGCATCAAGCCCGGCGAGGAGCTGACCGTAGAGGAACTGCTCTACTGTGTCATGCTCTCCTCCGCCAACGAGGGCTGCAATATGCTGGCGGAAGCCATAGACGGTTCCATTGCCGCCTTTGTGGACCGGATGAACCGGAAGGCGCAGGAGCTGGGCTGCGAGGATTCCCATTTCTGCAACACCAACGGCCTTCCCGACGCCAACCACTACACCACCGCCTGGGATCTCTGGCTCATTACCCAGGAGGCCCGCACCTATCCGGACTTCATGCCCATCGTGGGGACCGCTTACCACGAGGTCCCCGCTACCAATCTCTCCGAGGCCCGGCAGCTGTATAACACCAACTATCTGATTTCCAGCTACCGCACCAGCTACTACCTCTACAAGGGGGCGGAGGGCATCAAGACAGGCTCCACCGAAGCCGCCGGCCACTGCCTGGTGGCCTCCGCCACCCGGGGCGACCGCAGCCTGCTCTCGGTGGTGCTGGGCGCGGAGCGGGTCGTAACCCCTGAGATCACCCTGACCTACAGCTTTATTGAGACCGCGAAGCTCTTTGATCTGGGCTTCAATGATTTTGAGCGCAAGATACTTCTCTCCGCCGACGAGCTGGTGGGCGAGGTCCACGTAGAACTGTCACAGGAGCAGAACACGGTGAAGGTGCATCCCGACCAGGAGGTCGAGCGCCTGCTTCCCAAGGATATGGACCCCATCGCCGACGTGGACCGGAACATCACCTACACCGCTGAAAGCGTGGAGGCCCCCGTTGCCAAGGGCCAGGTCATGGGCCAGCTTACCCTCCAATCCGGCGATACGGTCTATGCTACCGTGAATCTTCTGGCGGACGAGGACGTCTCCGTCTCCCGGCTCCTGGTTTTCCGCCGGGATCTGATCGATTTTCTGCATAAGCCCACCCTGTGGTACATCCTCGGCGGCTCTTTTGGCCTTATCCTTCTGATCGTCGTCCTTACCGTCATCCTGAAGGCCCGCCGCCGGCGCTACAACCGCCGTCAGGCGGCACGGAGGGGCGGAAACAACAGCGGCTACCGGGGAAGGCGAAGATAGCTTCTTTCCACCGGCAGGAGGGATATCTTTGTTATACCGGAACTGTATACCGACCGGGGCGCGAAGCGGCTGCTTCGCGCCCCGGTCGGTATGGTCTCCCTGCCAGCGTCAGTTTTCGAAAGCAATGCCGCTCCCCGCACGATTTCCGGATTATACTGCACAGCGCCCGCACAGGTCAGGGAAAACGAGGCCGTCCTGGAACCGGACCTCCGCGAAAGGGAGAAGACTTTGACGCGCCGCCGGAAACCCGTGCCGTGTTCATTACTGAGCATGACGAATTGGCAGCGGAACCATAAAATTTTGATTTTTGGATTGACTTGCAGTCCACTCCAACTGCTATAATTCTGTCAGTCTCAAGAAGAAAGGGGATTACCGCCATGCTGCCGTGCCGCTTCACGGCGTTCCCCCGCCACGGCAATGGGGAACTGCGTCTACTGCAACCACTGCCTGCCCTGTCCCGCCGGGATCGACGTAGGGTTGGTGAACAAGTATTACGACCTGGCTCTTGCCGGGGACGCCATGGCGGCGAACCACTATGGCAAATTGACGGTCAACGCCGGGGCCTGCACCGGCTGCGGCCACTGTGACCGGCGCTGTCCCTTCCGCACGAAGCAAAGCGCGCGGATGAAAGAGATTGCGGCGTATTTCCATGAATGACCGGGAACAGTTTGCCGGCCGACAACGAGGACCTGGCGGGCGAGGCGCTGAAGCCCGCGCCGCCCGGCCTGTGAAAAAGCGTTTGAACCGGGCAAGAGCCTATCTGAATAAAAAGGAGAAGAAGTCATGGCGAACATTCTGATTGTTTATTACTCGCGCAAAGGGCAGAACTACTGGGCCGGAAGCATCCGGGACCTTCCGAAGGGCAACACGGAGATCGTGGCCGAGATGATCCAGGAGGCCGTGGGCGGCGATCTCTTTGAGGTGGACACGGTAAAGCCCTATTCTTCCGACTACACCACCTGCACCCAGGAGGCCCAGGCGGAGCTGCGCTCCGGCGCCCGTCCGGAACTGAAAGCGTATCTGGACAGCCTGGATGGTTATGATACGATTTTTGTGGGGTACCCCAACTGGTGGGGAACAATGCCTATGGCAATGTTCACGTTCCTGGAACGCTATGATCTTTCCGGCAAGCGGATCATCCCCTTCTGCACCAATGAGGGCAGCGGCATGGGCGGCAGTGAGCGGGACCTGAAAAAAATCTGCGCTGGAGCCACAGTGGAACGCGGGCTGTCCATCCGGGGCTGCGAGGCGGCAAAGTCTGAGAAAAAAGTGTCCGATTGGGCGAAAGGATTGGTGTAAGTAATGGAAAAATATCAGTTTGGCTATGGCTGTATGCGGATGCCCACGCTGGAAAAAGACAACCCGGCATCCTTCGATTACGAGAAGATCAACGCCCTCTTCGACGCCTACCTGGCCCAGGGCTTTACTTACTTTGATACCGCCTACACCTATCACGGCTACCACGCCGAGGAGGCGGTGCGCCGCGCTTTGGTGGAGCGGCATCCCAGGTCCAGCTTTGAGCTGGCGACAAAGATGCCTCTCCGGGATTTCAAAGACGCCGGGGATCTGGAGAAGATTTTCAACGAACAGCTGGCCAACTGCGGCGTGGAGTACTTTGATTACTACCTCCTCCACAACATGGGTACCAACGTCTATGAGAAGTGCCGCAGATATGACGCTTTCGGCTTTGTCTCACAGAAGAAGGCCGATGGAAAAATCCGCCGCGTTGGCATGTCCTTCCACGATATGCCCGAGCTGCTGGATGAGATTCTCGGACAGTACGGTGAGGGACTGGATTTTGTTCAGCTGCAAATCAACTATGCCGACTGGGAGCAGCCCAACGTCCAGTCCCGCCGCTGTCTGGAGGTGGCCCGCAAATACGGCAAGCCCGTGTTCGTCATGGAGCCCTGCAAGGGCGGCACGCTGGTGAACCTCCCCGAGGAGGCGGAAAAGCTGCTGCGGGACCATGCGCCCGATGCCTCCAATGCATCCTGGGCGCTGCGCTTTGCCGCCAGCCAGGAGGGCGTTGTGCGTGTCCTTTCCGGCATGAACGACATGGAGCAGGTACTGGATAACTGCAAGACCTTCCGGGACTTTAAGCCGCTGACAGAGGAGGAGACCGCCGTTGTCAACGGGGTCCGGAAGATTATCGAGGCCAACACCGCCGTAGCCTGTACCGGCTGCGCCTACTGCACCCACGGATGTCCCAGGAATATCGCCATCCCCCAATATTTTGCCCTGCTCAACAGCATTGCCCGCACCACGGGCAGCTTTTCCAGCCAAGCAGTGTACTATAATAACATCTCCCTGACCCACGGCAAGGCCAGCGCGTGCATTGGCTGCAAGCAGTGCGAGAAGGCGTGTCCCCAGCATCTGCCGATTACAGAGCACCTGAAAGCGGTTGCTGAAAAATTTGAATCCAAGAGCAGTTTCCCCACACGAAAATAAGGAGGAGTTTTATACAATGGCCATCACGGAAAACGCGCGGCGCTATCACGAGAAAATGTTCCCCGGCTGCGTCTCCAAATTTCTGGAAACCGATCCTGAGTTCATTGAGCGGTTCGACAACTTCGCCTTTGATGAGGTGGCAGGGGCCGGCGACATGGATGGACGCACCCGCT
This sequence comes from Oscillibacter sp., assembly GCA_014799845.1. Lineage (GTDB taxonomy): Bacteria > Bacillota > Clostridia > Oscillospirales > Oscillospiraceae > Pelethomonas. The sequence goes on from JAAVHF010000028.1 coordinate 52,140, forward strand.
TCATGGCGATCCTGGCCGCTCTGCTGGGCTGTCAGGGAATTGATGAATTCCGCGCCATAATCCCGGCGGCAATGAATTTCGGTGTCACGCCGGTGGAGCTCAAGGAGATCGTCTATCAGGCGGTGGCTTATCTGGGCATCGGGCGGGTATTCCCGTTCCTGAAAGCCGCCAACGAGGTGCTGGAGGCAGAGGGTATCCAGCTTCCGCTGGAGGGTCAGGCCACAACTACCGCAGAGAACCGCCTGCAAGCCGGAGAACAGGCCCAGATCGACATTTTCGGCGAGGGAATGCGGGGCTTCGCGCAGTCCGGTCCGGAGGAGAGCCGTCACATCAACCGTTGGCTGGCAGATAATTGCTTCGGCGACTACTACACCCGCAAGGGGCTGGATTACAGGCAGCGGGAGATGATTACCTTCTGTTTCCTTGCGGCTCAAGGTGGATGTGAGCCGCAGCTCACCAGCCACGCCGCCGCCAATATGCGGATCGGAAACGATAAGGCTTTTCTGATCCAGGTTGTCTCCCAGTGCCTGCCCTTTATCGGTTACCCCCGCAGTCTGAACGCCTTGCGGTGCGTCAATGACGCCGCCGGCCAGGCGAAATGATATCGCGGCCGCTCAACGAATTGTCCGGCAGCGCTGTTTCTGTGTCTGCGGGGCGTTCCACGTCCGGGGGCTGGAGGTCTGCCGGCCTATGAGCGATGACGAGGAAAAATCTCTCCCGCGGCTGGACAGCACCGCCACACTGATGCCCTACTCCTATTTCCGACTGTCCTCCCGGTCGGGCTACGGCGCGGGCAACCGGGCTCCCGGGTATTTTGAGCTTTTGTGGAATGCCATGAACGGGAACGGGATCGGAGAGACGCTGTACCTTTATCTCACCCGTCTTGCCGCCGCCCACCGGAAGGCCGGGAATCTGGTCTCCTCTGCCGAGGTGATCGAGGCCGTGCGTCCAGAACGACGCCATTGAGCGCAAGGGGCTCAAGAAGCTCCTTCTGGAGCCGGAGCTTCTTGAGGACCTGGAGCCCGACCTGAATATGGCGTCCACACTGCTGATGCTCAAGGACCAGATCCCCAAGAAGTCCAAGGAGTCCACCCGGAAGTTTATCCGGAAGATCGTGGAGGCCATCAACCAGATGCTGGAGAGCGATATGCGGCGCGCGGTGACGGCCGCTCTGAATCGGCGGGCCCACTCGCCGCTGCCGTCGGCATCGGCTATTGACTTTCCTTATACTAATCACTAATAAAAGTCTTTAAACCGTAACAAGGAGGAGGTCATTACGGCCTCAAAAAAATTAAAGAAAAAGTGAAGGAATTGCAGGAAGAAATCCACAATCGTTGTGGAAA
>JAAVHF010000029.1 GCA_014799845.1 Oscillibacter sp.
GGCGCGGGGACCGGGGCTGCGTAAGCCCCGGTCCAATTCAAGAAGAATTCCCCATTTTCCGCCCCGGCGGGGCGGAAAGCGGCAAAGCCGCGAAATATTCCCTTTACCTTTTCCTCTTTTTTTGTTATAATGTCTTTTGTTGTATAAAAATAGCCTCAGAGAGGGGGGATGTCCCATGAAATACGCCAGATGGACAGGCGGCGGCTACGACGAAACCGCCGCCGCGGCCCTGCGGGCGGCGGGATATCCTGAACTGCTCTCCGCCCTCCTCGCCGCCCGGGGGGTGGCTTCCCCGGAGGAAGCCGCGCTGCAATTGGAGTGGGAGCAGAATCTCAGCCATTCCCCTCTTTTGATGAAGGATATGGACAAGGCCGTTGCCCGCGTCCGCCGCGCTCTGGCGGACGGGGAGCGGATGGCCGTGTTCGGAGATTACGATGTGGACGGCATCACCTCCACGGTGCTGCTGGTGGATTACCTCCGCTCCAGAGGGGCGGACTGCCTGAAATACATTCCCCGCCGGATCGAGGACGGCTACGGCCTGGGAAAAGACGCGCTGCACTCCCTCCGCGACAAAGGGGTGACGCTGGTCATTACCGTGGACTGCGGCATTACCGGCGTGGAGGAGGCCCGCTATGCCAGGGAGATCGGGCTGGACCTGGTCATCACCGACCACCACGAATGCAAGGACCGGCTGCCGGACGCGGCGGCGGTGGTGGACCCCAGACGGCCGGACTGCCCCTATCCCTTCAAGCACCTGGCGGGGGTAGGCGTGGCGCTGAAGCTGGTGCTGGCCCTGGACGGACAGCGGGAAGAGGCCGTCTTTGCCCGGTACTGCACGCTGGCCGCTATCGGTACGGTGGCGGACGTGATGCAGATGACCGGGGAGAACCGGACCATCGTCCACCGTGGGCTGGAGGCCATCGGAAGCACGGATTTCCTGGGGCTCAGGGCCCTGCTGCGGGAAACGGGGCTGGAGGACAAGGAAATCTCCTCTACCCAGATCGGGTTTGTGCTGGCCCCCCGGATCAACGCCGCCGGACGGATGGGCGAGGCGGAGCTGGCGGCGGACCTGCTGCTGACGGACGATCCCGCCCGGGCGGAGATTCTGGCGCGGGAGCTGTGCGGCCTTAACCGGGAGCGGCAGGCGGTGGAGCAGGAGATCTTCGCCCAGGCGGTAGAGCAGATCGAATTTCTGCCCGCCGGGGAGCGCAGCGCGCTGGTCCTGTCCAGCGAGGTGTGGCACCAGGGCGTGGTAGGCATTGTGGCCAGCCGCCTCAGCGAGAAATATTCCTGCCCCAGCTTTATGATCCACCTGCAAAACGGCATGGGCAAGGGTTCCTGCCGCAGTTATGGAGGCTTTAACCTGTTCGCCGCGCTGGAGTCCTGCCGGGATCTGCTGGTGGACTTCGGCGGACATGAGCTGGCGGCGGGATTCAATATCCGGGAGGAGGACATTCCCGCCTTCCGCAGGCGGATGAACCGCTGCGTATGCGACTACTGCAACGGGGAGCGGCCGGTGTCCTCGCTGGCTGTGGACGTGACCGTCCGGCGGCCGGAGTGCATCGCCCTGGAGGAGCTGGAAGCCCTGTCCCGGCTGGAGCCTTACGGCTCCGGGAACGAAAGGCCGGTATTCGCCATCATGGGAGCCCGTGTGGAGAGTTTGCAGGGCGTGGGACAGAACCGGCACCTGAAGCTGCGCCTGACCAAGGGCGGCTGTCACTTTGACGCCATCTTTTTCTCAGCCACCGCCGCCGCCTGCGGCGTGTCCGTGGGGATGCGGGTGGACGCGGCGTTCCATTTACAGATCAACGAGTTCCGGGGCGTCAGCAGCGTGCAGCTGCAATTGGTGGACCTGCGCCCCGCCGCCGGCCCCAGCCAGCGTGAGCAGGAGTGTCTGGAACTGGTGGAGCGGCTGACGGGCGGACAGGCTGTCACGGCGGGAGAGGCTTTGCGCCTGCTGCCGGAGCGGCGGCAGTTCGCCGCGCTGTGGCGGGCGATCGAGCGGCTGGAGCTGGAAGGGATGGGGGCCGCCTCCCGCCTGCCCACGCTGCGGCGGCTGGCGGGGGCGTTGGATGGAAGCGAGTCCTTCCTGCGCTCCGCGCTGGGGGTGGAGGTCTTTGCCGAGCGGGGCCTTATCACCCTGGAGGTCCGGGAGGATATGATGATACTGCGTCCCGTGCCCGGCAGACGGGCCGATCTGGAACAGAGCGCCTACGTGCGCGCTTTGCGCCGGACCCTGGGGCAGAACGAGAAGGNNGCTGAGTGACNGATGGTCACAGTGGAAGAGAGATANGAGCATCTGGAAAANACCATCCGGGGATACAANATCTCCGCNGATNTNGNNCANATCANNGCCGCNTATGAATANGCNCGGGAGNACCACGGCGAGCAGATGCGCCGGGACGGNTCNCCCTATATCACCCACCCCATCNANGTGGCNCAGATCGTGGCGGAGATGCGNCTGGACAGCGAGTCCATNATNGCCGCCCTGCTCCACGACTGCATTGAGGACACNGACTGCACCTATGAGGANATCGCCAAGCGCTTNGGCGTGACNNTNGCGGACATCGTGGACGGGGTCACCAAGCTGACGCGGGTGAAGTACTCCACCATGGAAGAGGAGCAGATGGANAANCTGCGGAAGATGCTCTTCGCCATGAGCCGGGANATCCGGGTGATCCTCATCAAGATCGCCGACCGGCTCCACAACATGCGNACCATGGAGTACCAGACNCCNGCNAAGCAGAAGAAGAAGTCCTTCGAGACCATGGAGATCTACGCCCCNATCGCCCACCGGCTGGGCCTGGCGAAGATCAAGTGGGAGCTGGAGGACCTGTCCCTGCAATATCTGGACCCGGTGGCCTACAACGAGATCACGAAAAAGCTGGAGCAGGCCAGCATCGAGCACGACCAGTTTATGCTCCGCGTCCAGGAGGACGTCACCGACCGCCTGACGGAGGAGGGAATCCCGCACGCCACGGTCTACGGCAGGGTGAAGCATCCATACAGCATTTACCGGAAGATGTACCTCCAGGAGAAGACCATGGAGGAGCTNTACGACCTNTTNGCCTTCCGGGTGCTGGTGGACACGGTGCCGGACTGCTACAACGTGCTGGGCGTGATCCACGATATTTATAAGCCCATTCTGGGCCGGTTCAAGGATTATATCGCCACGCCCAAGCCCAATATGTACCAGTCCCTCCATACCACCGTCATCGGCGAGGAGGGCATCCCCTTTGAGGTGCAGATCCGCACCTATGAGATGCACGCCATCAACGAGTACGGCGTTGCCGCNCACTGGAAATACAAGCAGGGCNTCAAGGGCAGCNNCGGCGAGGCCGNCTACGAGTGGATCCGCCGCCTGCTGGAGAACCAGGAGGACGCCGACGCGGAGGACTTTATCCACTCCCTGAAGGTGGATATGTTCGCCGACGAGGTCTTCGTCTTTACGCCGCGGGGGGACGTCATCAATCTTCCCGCCGGGGCTACGCCCATCGATTTCGCCTACTCCATCCACTCCGCCATCGGCAACACCATGACCGGCGCCAGGGTCAACGGACGGATGGTGGGCTTTGACTACCAGCTCCACAACGGCGACGTGGTGGAAATCAACACCTCCAAGGCCGCTCACGGTCCCAGCCGGGACTGGATGAAGATCGCCAAGAGCAGCGAGGCCCGCAGCAAGATCCGCCAGTGGTTCAAGCGGGAGCGCCGGGAGGAGAACATCGCCCAGGGCCGGGCNTCCTTTGAGAACGAGNTGAAGCANATCGGCCTGACCATGGCCCAGATCACCGCGNCGGANGTNCTGCCCAGNATTCTCAAGCGGGTGAGCTTCCCGTCTCTGGACGAGATGTACGCGGCCATCGGCTACGGCGGGCTGACCTCNTTGAAGGCNGCCAACCGGGTCCGCGACGAGCTTTTGCAGCTCAACCGCGCCGCCGCTCTGGCCAAGGCCGCAGAGGAGGCCGCCGCCAAGGCGGCCCAGGAGGCCAAGGCCGCTCAGGAAGCCAAATCCGCCCTGCCCAGGAAGGTCAAGAGTGAGAAGGGCATCGTGGTGGAGGGCCTGAGCAACTGTCTGGTGAAATTCTCCAAGTGCTGCACACCGGTGCCGGGAGACGAGATCATCGGGTTTATCACCCGCGGCTACGGCGTGTCCGTCCACCGGAAGGACTGCCCCAACGCTCAGCCGGACCACCATGTGGCGGCCAATCAGGGCCGCTGGATCAATGTCAGCTGGAGCGACGATATCCGGGATTCCTATTCCACCACCCTGGAAGTGGTATGCAAGGACCGGCCCAATCTGCTGGTGGATATCTCCACGGCAATGAGCACCTGCAAGGTGAACGTCAACGGCCTTAACGGCCATACCACGGCGGACGGCTTTGCTATTTTCCATCTGACGATCTCTGTCAGCGATTCCTCGCAGCTGGAACAGGTGATGCGGAAAATCCATCAGATCTCCAGCGTAATGAAAGTGAACCGGCCCGCTGGATAAGATAAAAAGGAGGGTGCGGGATGATACTATCCGACAAAACCATACAGGAGATGCTGGCGGCAGGGACGCTGAAAATCGATCCTATGACGCGGGAGCAGGTGCAGCCCGCCAGCGTAGATATCCGGCTGGGCAATACGTTCAGCATCGTGGAGGATTCCTCCTCGGGGATCATCGCGCTGGACAGCGAGATCCGCTACAAGACTATTACCAGCGAGTCCTACGTTTTACTGCCGAATCAATTCGTGCTGGCCACCACGATGGAATATTTTGTCCTGCCCGACGACGTGACCGCGTTTGTGGAGGGCAGGAGCTCCCTGGGCAGGCTGGGGCTGTTTATCCAGAACGCCGGATGGGTGGACCCGGGATTCCAGGGGGAGATTACGCTGGAGCTGTACAACGCCAACCGCTGCGCCATTGAATTGAAGGCGGGGCGGCGAGTGGGGCAGCTGGTTTTTGCCCGGATGGACGGCGCGGCGCTGCATCCCTACCGGGGGAAATACCAGGGCCAGCAGGGAGCGACGGGCTCCAGGATTTTTCTCGATCATGAGGTGAAGGTATGAGAGCGGTGGTCACACGGGTCCGGTCCGCGTCGGTGGAAATCGCGGGGAAAACAAACGGCAGGATCGGGCAGGGATATCTGATCCTGCTGGGCGTCGGGCCCAACGACACGGCGGATACCGCCGTGAAGCTGGCGGATAAGATCTGCAACCTGCGGATCTTTGAGGATGAGAACGAAAAGATGAATCTGAACCTGGAGCAGGTGGGCGGCAGCATTCTGGTGGTGAGCCAGTTCACCCTGTATGCCGACACCTCCAGCCGCAGGCCGGGGTTCTCCGGCGCGGCGAAGCCGGATGCCGCCATTCCACTGTACGAGAAGTTTATGGAGCGCTGCCGGGAGCGGGGCTTTACCGTGGAACACGGGGAGTTCGGGGCGGATATGCAGGTGTTTTCCCAGAACGACGGACCAGTGACGATTCTGTTCGATACGGAGAAATAGGCGATGGCTATGAAAGGAAACAAGCCGATTATCATAGCAGGCTTTGTACTGTATGGACTGACCATAGTCTTCTGGATCGCTCTTTGTGTGCGGTCGCTTTTGCGGGGCCGGGTTGATTTGTCACTGTTTCTGGGCGCCGCCCTATGGATCATTTGGTTTGCGGCGCTGCTTCGCCGCTACCTTGGCAGAGAAAAGGATGAAGAGGAATAACGCTTATCATTGTGATAAAGAAAATAGGAGCGGACAATCATGATTTTTGATACTATCCCTGTTGGGGAAATTGATACCAATTGCTATTTAATCGGCGATGAGACTGCAAAGGTCTGCGCCGTGGTGGACCCCGGCGGGTCCCCGGAACGGGTGCTGGCAATGATCGAAAAGAGCGGGCTGGAACTGAAAATGATTCTGCTGACCCACGGCCACTGGGACCATGTAGGGGCCATTCCCGATCTGTTGGCGAAGTGGCCGGACCTGCCGGTCTACGCCCATGAGAAGGAACTGTGCCCGGCAAATGAGCCGGACCCCCACTACTTTTTCCCCAACGCTGGAAAAAATCAGCGGACCTACGGCGAGGGGGACGTGCTTGAACTGGGCAGCCTGAAACTGAAGGTCCTCCATACTCCCGGCCACTCCGGCGGGAGCGTGGTTATTCTCGTCGAGAATGTGATGCTCAGCGGAGACACCCTGTTTGCGGGAACCTGCGGGCGGAGCGACCTGCCCGGCGGGGACGACGAGACTATATTTGCTTCTCTGAAACGGCTTGGACAGCTGGAGGGGGACTATAAGGTCTGCCCCGGCCATAGCGCGCTGACCACCCTGGAGCGGGAGCGGCAGACCAACCCCTATATGAAGCAGGCGATGCGGTCCTAGGCGGACAGCCAGCCTCGCTCTGTTGCGCTGTGAATATCCTGATCCGCCGCGCGGCGATAAATAATAGGGGTGATTGAGAAGACATATGAAACTGATTTTTGAAGGCCACGACTACCGGTACGCCGTGGAGCAGAGCCTGCTGGCCTTTTTCCCTAATGAGCGGCCCGTCTATGAGGGTGAGGACCCCCATACGGCCCATGTCCGGCTGACGCTTGACGGCCCGCTGGCCGATGCCGCTACGAAGCTGGCCGTGGACGGGAAAACGGCCAGCGGCGCGTCTCGGATCGACATCTCCGGCGCAGCGGACGAGTATGAGCGGGAACGGCTGCTGCAAAGGGCGGTGAAGCTCAGCTTCTTCGAGGCCGCGCGGACGCTGACGGGCGTCACCCCCGCCTGGGGGGCGCTGACCGGCATCCGGCCCGCCAAGCTGGCGGCGGGCCTGCTGGAGGAGGGAAAGAGCGAGGCGGAGACGGACGCCGTTTTGCGGGACGTCTACTTTGTCTCGGACTCCCGGCGGGCGCTGTGCCTGCCCTGCGCCAAGGCGGGGCTGGAAGCGAAAAACGGGCTGGAAAAGGAAGACATCTCCCTGTATGTGGGGATTCCCTTCTGCCCCACCCGGTGCGCCTATTGCAGCTTTGTCAGCAACAGCGTGGAAAAATCCTTCCACCTGGTGGAGCCTTATTTGCAGGCGCTGCTGGCGGAGGTGGACAGCGCTGCGGAGATGGTGAAGGAGCTGGGCCTGCGGGTAAAATCCTTCTACATGGGCGGCGGTACGCCGACCACGCTGTCGGCGGAGCAGATGGACCGTCTTCTGGGGCGGCTGCACGAAAAATTCGATCTGGCAAACGCCGTTGAGCTGACGGTGGAGGCCGGAAGGCCGGACACCATTACGGCGGAGAAGCTGGCCATATTGGTGAAAAACGGTGTGACCCGCGTCAGCGTCAACCCGCAGTCTATGGATGACAAAGTCCTTGCCGCCATCGGGCGGCGGCACAGCGGGGACGATATCCGCGCCGCCATGGAGCTGGTGAACCGGGCGGGATTCCCCCATGTGAACATGGACCTGATCGCCGGACTGCCGGAGGATGCGCCGCAGAGCTTCCGCCGGACCCTGGACGAGGTTATCGCTTTCGGCACGGACAACATCACGATCCACACCCTGTCTCTGAAAAAGGGCAGCCGCATTACGCTGGAGGGTACCCGGATCCCCACTGTGGAGGAGGTGTCCGATATGCTGGACTATGCCGCGCCCGCGCTGCGGGAGGCGGGGTTCGCCCCCTACTACCTCTACCGGCAGAAATACATGTCCGGCAGCTTTGAGAACGTGGGCTGGTGCAAACCGGGCGGCACGGGGTGGTATAACATCTACATCATGGAGGAGCTTCACACCATCCTCAGCCTGGGGGCAGGCGGCTCCACTAAGATGGTGGACGCCGGGAGGAACCGCATTGAGCGGGTGTTCAACCTGAAATATCCCCAGGAGTATATCCAGAGGCCGGAGAAGATCGCCGCCAATCAGGCGGCCTTCCGGGCATTTTATGAGAAGATGTAAATAAAATGGAGAAGGAAGGAGAACTATCATGGCATATTCACTCAGTAAGATCAATGAGGCTGTCCGCAGCGACCCGCAGGGATTCGTGCAGGAGTGTGACGAGGGCTACAACAGAAAAATCGAAGCCGCCGCGCAGAAAATCGCGGACAATCTGTCCAGATCCAGGATCGTTCTGCTCTCCGGTCCTTCCGGCTCCGGCAAGACTACCACCGCCAAGAAAATCGAGGCCAAGCTGAAGGACATGGGCATCAACTCCCACTCCGTGGAGATGGACAACTACTTTAAAACCGTGGACCCGGAAACCGCTCCCCGGAACCGGGAGGGGCAGATCGACTATGAATCCCCTTTCTGCATGGACATGGATCTGCTCAACCGGCACTTTGCGGCCCTGGACCGCGGGGAGAAAATCCTGATTCCCAAGTTTGAATTTGCCCGGCAGATGCGCTCGGATATCAAGAGCCAGCCCCTCCAGCTGGGAAAGGATGAGATCGCCATTTTTGAGGGGATTCATGCCTTGAACGACATTATCACCGGCCGGAATCCGGCTGCCGCCAAGGTGTATATCTCGGCGCGGTCCGATATTCTGGATGATACGGGAGGCGTGGTATTCAAGCGCACCTGGCTGCGTCTGGAGCGGCGCACGGTGCGCGACTCCAAGTTCCGGGCCTGGAAGGCGGATGTGACGGTAAAGATGTGGGCCAACGTCCGGCGTGGGGAAAAACTGTATATCTCTCCGTTTAAGGACAACGCGAGCATCATGTTTGACAGTTCTCTGCCCTATGAGGTCAGCGTCATTCGCGCCTTTGCCCAGCCGCTGTTTGACCATCTGCGGGTGTCTCCGGACACGGAGCGGTATGAGGAGGTCCACCGCCTGGCGGAGGCATATCCCAGATTTGAGATGTTGGATGAGAAGTATGTGTCGTCGGATTCTTTGATCCGGGAGTTCATCGGCGGCGGGATTTATGGCGACTAACAGATAGAAGAGGTTTTATTTGCCGCCGCGAAGCGGCGGCACGGGGGCGTTTCGATTCGTTACCCCGGGGCTTACGCAGCCCCAGACCCCGCGCCTACTTTTTGTGTGAACAAAAAGCAGGCAAAAAGTCACTTAAACCTACGGTTTAAGAATCCCTCAGGGCGTCACCCGCGGGGTGACGCTCACTGCGGGGGAATTGGTTTTTTGCGCTTGTCCTGAAGTCCGTCCGGTCTAAACCGGGCCGTGGGTGTGGTTTCGGCTGCCCTGCGTCTATTTCAGAATGTGGACGGCAGTCCCTGCCGTTCACACGCCGGATCTCCCGGGGTGCTGTTCGGGAGCTCCCCGGTCTGAGACGGTAGGGACTGGCGAATACGTCCCTGGATAGACGCTTCGCTCTATACACGGGGCGCAGTTCGGTTTAGACCGGACGGACTTCAGGACATGTGTAAAACAAATCAATACATTCGAGGGATTCTCAAGGGGCTGTGGCCCCTTGAGGGTGCTTTTGCTTCTTTTCGCGCAAGCGAAAAGAAGGCCCCCGCGCCGGCGAGGCGCGAATCTAAATGGAGATTAGAGCCAGGGCCGTCTGCGATTGTGCATGACCGCTCAACGCGGTCATTGCACAATCGCAGACGGCAAAAAGAAACGAGTATGTAAACGACGACTGCCCCGTATAATGATAGCACAGCGGGGCCGCCGCCCCGCATTTTTGCGAAAAAGAGGAATTTGAATGTCCAGAGAAAAAAAACAGTCCTTTATGGGCGGTGTCACCATTATTGCGATCTCCACCGTGTTTGTGAAGATCTGCGGCGCTCTCTACAAGATCCCCCTCAACAACATTCTGGGCGATGAGGGTACCGCCCACTTTATGAGCGCTTACAACATCTACGCGCTTCTCCTGACGCTGTCCACCGCGGGACTGCCGCTGGCCCTCAGCAAGCTCATCAGCGAGGCCAACGCTACCAACCGCCGCACCCAGATCCGCCGCTGCTTCCATACGGCAATGGTCATCTTTGTGGCATTGGGCGCGGTCGGGTCCGCCATTATGCTGCTGTTTACCCGGCAGCTGGCCGCTATGATGCACAATTCCCTGGCCTATTGGCCCATCAAGTGCCTGGGCGTGTCCGTGGTGTGCGTGTCCATCATGTGCGCCTACCGGGGGTTTGCCCAGGGGCGGCAGAACATGGTGCCTACGGCTGTGTCCCAGTTTATCGAGGCATTTACCAAGTTGGTAGTGGGACTGCCCCTGGCCTGGTATCTGATCCGCTCCGGCCAGCCGCTGGAGATCGGCGCGGCGGGGGCTATCGTGGGCGTCAGCGCGGGGATCGTGCTGGCCATGCTGTACATGTGGCTCAACTACCGCAAAAACCGGGGACCTATCATGTGGGGAACGGATAAGCCCCAGAGCTACGGCACCATCGCCCGCCGCCTGCTGGCTCTGGGAATCCCCATTACCATCGGCCAGGCGGGAATGAGCCTCTTTAATCTGCTGGACCAGACCATCATCATGGGCCAGCTGCAAAATGTGCTGGGATTGGGCGAGCGGGAAGCCGCCAGCCTTTACGGACAGTATACGTTCAGCAGCACCCTGTTCAACCTACCCGCGGCGTTCCTGCCGGCTGTTGCGGTAAGCCTGATCCCCGCCGTGACCGTGGCTGTGACCCGCAAGGACCACCAGGAGGTAAACAAGGTTGTCACAACCAGCTTCCGGCTGATCGCCATGCTGGCCATCCCCGCCGGGGTGGGGCTGTCGGTACTGGCGGGGCCGATCCTGCACCTTCTCTACCCGGCCCGGCAGGCAACCGCTGACGCCGCGACCTATCATCTGCGGCTGCTGGGCGTGGCGTCCATCCTCGTGTGCATCATGCTGCTGACCAACTCCATCATGCAGGCCCACGGGAAGGTGAACTGGCCCATTTACACCATGCTGATCGGCGGTGCGCTGAAGGTGGGGATCAACTACATTCTGGTAGGCAATCCGGAAATCAACATCAAGGGAGCGCCGGTCGGCACGCTGGTCTGCTACGCGGTGATCGCCGCGATGAATCTGGTCATCGTCAGCCATCTGCTGGAGAAAAAGCCCAATTATCCCGCAATTTTTGCAAAGCCCATGCTGGCTTCGGCGGTGATGGGAGCGGCGGCATGGGCTTCTCACGGGCTGCTCAGCCGGTTCCTCAGCGGTGGGTACATGAAATCCAGTCTGTGTACCATGCTGGCGGTAGGAATTGCCGTGGTGGTGTATCTGATTCTGGTGATCGCGCTGCGGATGATTACCAGAGACGATCTGAAGATGGTCCCCCATGGGGATAAGCTGGCGCGGCTGCTGCATCTGTGAGAGGGAAATGCCGTTTACACCGGAGCATATAAAGGGAGCGTCTGAACTACCGGTCAAAGTAGTTCAGACGCTCCCTTTTTCCGCCAATTGATCCATTCCAACGCCCAGAGCCACAGAAATCTTATAAAATGTTTCCACCGAGAAGTTATAGCGCACCTTTTCGCTTTCAATTTGCCGAATGAAATCATGGGACAGATCCACCATTTCCGCCAGCTGCGCAGAGGTCAGCCCCTTTTCCCGCCGGTATCGCCTGATATTTCTTCGGATCGTGTCATAGATCGCACCGTCAAACTCCAATTGCTGCATAAAAACCACCGCCCAACAAAACTATACCGGAATACAGTTTGTTTGTATGTTAGGCATTAACTCACAAAATATACTTGCACTTTAGCTATTTATATGGTAAAATAAAGCTGCCTTTATAAAAACAGGCGGAAAGGTGGGCTATAAAATGAAAATGAGAATCAGACGTTTTATTGCGGCTCTGCTTGTGCTGGCGTTGGCGCTGGGCCTGACGGGGTGCAGCAAGGACGGCCAGGACGAGACAGAAAACCTGGTGTTCCAGTACGCGCCCAACTATATCGCGGAGGACATCCCCCTGCCGGCGGATACCGGGGTGCTGGAGGGCAGCTGTACCGATGGGAAAAACATCTGGTTCCTGGTCACGCCGGAGACGGAGGCCCCGCCGGTACTCTGCCGGGTCCCCCTGGACGGCGGGGAGGCGGAAATCCTGGCGGACTACCGGCTCCCGGAGGTGAACGAGGATACCATCACAGGCTATTTGGGCCCCATCCTGGGCGGAGACGGAAAGCTGTGGATGTGGGAGCAGTTCTTTGAATACAAATATGACCTCCCCGAGGGATTCGATACTGAAACGGATGCCAAGGGGGACTATTTCACCGGGACCGTCCAGACCTGGCAGATGCGGCAGCTGGACCCTGCCACCGGCAGGGAGCTGTCCGCTGTGGATATCACCGCGGCCATGGAGCAGCTCGATGGGGCAGTCGTCTGCGGTATGGCAGTGGATAAGGACGGATACGTCTGTCTGGCCGGCCCGGAACAGGTAACTGTGACCAGCAGCCAGGGGCAGCTGCTCTTTACTCTGGAGGGCGATCTGCCCGCAAACAGCATTTCCTCCGGCAGCGCCGGGGGGACGCTGGCCCTGCTGCCCGATGGGAGGGCCGCAGCTCTCGTCATCCAGCCCGGCGGGATGCGGGAGGTATTGCCCATTAATACCCAGGCGCAGGACTGGGGAGAAGCGGCCTGCACACTGCCCGCCACCGGCCAGATCTACAGCGGCAAGGGGGACTGCACCCTTTACTATATGCGGGATGGCGTGCTCTATAGCGTGGTGGAGGGCGCGGAGCTGCCCCAATACCTGCTGCCCTGGAGCAATGCCCAGCTGGAGGAGGGCGGCAGCGTACAGTGCTTCGCCCTGCTGGAGGAGGGCCGGGTGGCGGTGCTTACCTGCACCTATGAGAACGGCAGCGACCTGTTCTCCGGTCAGGTCCGGGCGCTCCTACTCTCCCCTACGGACGAGGTCCCGGAGGACAGGCGGGTGAAGCTGGTCTACGGCATGATCGGCGAGAACGATTCTGTCCGCATCCGGGTCAGGAATTTCAACAAAAAGAGCGAGAACTACTACATCGAGCTGCGGGACTATGCCGAAGGGATGCTGTACAATACCGGGGACTATAAACAGGCGTATCAGAACGCCGTCACCCGGCTGTACGCGGAGATCGCCGCGGGACGGACGCCCGACATCATGGACCTGTCCCTGCCCCTGAGCGAACTGGCGAAGCAGGGGGCGATGGAGGACCTGTGGCCCTGGATTGAGAACGACCCGGAGCTGGGTCGGGACGGGGTGATGGCCCACGTGCTGGAGTGCCTGGAGACGGACGGAAAGCTCTACAGGATCTGCGGCAGCTTCACTATCCAGACCGCCGTGGCCAGCGCGGAAATCGCGGGAGGCCGGACCGGGTGGACCATGGAGGAGATGCTGGACGCCTTTGGCGGCGAAATGCCGGAGCTGTACTTCGGCAGCACCTCTGACGTAGGCGTGGCCGCCGGCTTTGCCCGGTATGATCGCGACTCTATGATGTTCAGCCTGCTGGATATGAGCCTGAGCCGCTACGTGGACTGGGGGACCGGAGAGTGTTCCTTTGATGGGGAGGATTTCAAGGCCATCCTCCGGCTGTGCGGCGATACCGAAGAGGCGGAATACAATGAGGAGGATCGGACGAAGCGGCTTTTGATGGGATTCAGTCATGGCGTCGCGGGCAGTCTGGAGCCCTGCCAGGTGTCCCCCTGGGAGGGGGAGCCAGTGCTCTACGCGCGGACGCTGGCAAAGCCCCAGGACCTGCTGGTGGACGACGTGCTGTTCGGCGGGCGGGACTCCCTGTGGGATTATGAGCAGCAGCTGTGGGACGCGGACATCCTCTACAGCTGGATCAGTCCCTACAACGGGCGGGAGCTGCACAGCCCGCGTATCAAGATCCCCGCGTACGGTTATATCGGAGATATTGAGTTTGACAAAAAATATGGCCTAATGACTTATCACAAGGGCGGTTACCCGGAAATAGCCGCCGACGCCGTCAGCGGCGCGATGGACGGGAATGTTTATGCGGCCTATGTGGGTTTTCCGGCGGAGAGCGGCACGGGCAGCAGCTTTACCGTCTCCGATCTGGTGGGCGTCTCCGCCTCCGGCGAGGCGAAGGAGGGCGCGTGGGAATTTGTCCGTGAGCTGCTGCTCCCCGAGGGAAACCTGTACTACTTCTCCTACGATGGCAAAACCGATTCCACCAGTATGGGCTTCCCCATGAACCGTGGGGATTTTGAGGCCAAATTCCTGCCGGAGCCCCAGTGGTGCGTAAACGAGGAGACCGGAGCGTACTATCTGGACAGCAGCGGGAACAAGGTGGAGTGCTCCATGGACTGCATGGCCATCGGGGACCCCGCCGTCATGCTGGTCTACCAGACGGCCCCTTCCCAGGCACAGAAGGACCGGTTCTGGAACCTCTACAACAGCATTGAGCACATATCCGGCGGGAACAACGAGTTGATGACCATCATTATCGAGCAGGCGGCCCCCTACTTCGCCGGGGACAAAAGCCTGGACGAGACTGCCCAGCTGATCCAGAATCGTGTCCAGCTGTACGTCAACGAGAACCGGTAGCAGACGGCCCCTGCCCTCTATCCGGTCCGCTTCCGCGAAGTTCGCTAAAAAAATCCATCTTTTGAAAAATAGGACTGTACAAATCAGACAAAAAATGGTATACTGACCTTACCCTCAAAGGAGAAGCATGAAAGGAGCGATCGTATGAAGTTCACATTTACCTGCAAAAAGGTGTCCCTCAACGACTCAATCAAGGAGTACGCCGAAAAGAAAATCTCCAAGCTGGACCGCTATTTTCGGGAGGATGCCGACGCACTTGTGACCTTCTCAGTGGAAAAGGGACACCGCTGCGTGGTTGAAATCACTATTCGCAGCGGCAGCACTCTCTTCCGCGCCCAGGAGGATTCCAGAGACGGCGATATGCGCGGTGCAATCGACGCCGCCTGCTCCACTATTGACCGCCAGATCCGCAAGAACAAGACCCGCCTCAGCAAGCGCCTGCGCCAGGAGGCCCTGGTTCCCGCCGTCCCCGCGGAGTTCGACGTCAGCGAAGAGACCGAGTTCCAGGTGGTGCGCACCAAGCGCGTGGCCGTCAAGCCCATGAGCGAAGACGAGGCCATTTTGCAGATGAATCTGCTGGATCACGACTTCTTCGTCTACCGCAACACGGACGACGTCATCAGTATCGTCTACCGCCGGAAGAACGGCGGCTACGGCCTGTTGGAGACCGACGGAGTGGAAGAGGAGTAAGTTTTTCGATCCCCTCCTCCGGAAGCGACAAAGGTTCTCTGAAAACGACAAAAGTTCCTATGGACAATAGGGCTTGTCTGTTGTATCATACTCTATGGAAGCTTTCCAATATCCCACCCGCCTGGGCCGCTGTCGAAAGGCAGCGGCTCCTTTTTATTTGCGGAACGAAAACCGAGCCGCTGTCCCGTAAAAAATTTCCGGGACAGCAAAAAATCCTCTTTTGTGTAAAACTATACTGAGAATACTCTGATATGGAAACGCGCAAAAAGCGGTAGATTTTTTCATAGATCTGTGCTATAATACAACCCTGCTGACGGCATGCCGCCGGAGATTTTCAGAATTTACAGCCGGATAGCCGCCGGGACGTCCGGGGGCGTTGAACCGTGGAGGTATGAAGGGATATGAAAAAGCAAAGGAAACTTCTGTCACTGGTCATGGCGCTGCTACTGGTATTTGCGCTGGCTCCGGCGGAGGAGCTGGTGCCCGTGGCCAGGGCGGTGACGCAGGCCGAGATTGACAGCCTGAAAAGTGAATCCAAGGAGTTGGCAAACCAGGCTTCCGGCCTGAAAAGTGAGCTGGCGGATCTGAAAAGCCAGCGGAACAGCGCTTTGAAGCAAAAGCAGCTGATCGATCAGCAAATCACGCTGACCGTGCAGGCCATCGAAAACACGGAAAAGCAAATCTCCGGCTTTGAGACCCTGCTTGTCCAGACGGAATATGAGTTGGAGGAAAACCGGAAGCAGGAGGAGCAGCAGTACGCCGTTTTCGCCGAGCGGGCCCGGGTAATGGAGGAGGCGGGGACAACCTCCTATTGGACAGTGCTGTTCAAAGCGGACAGCTTCTCAGATCTTCTCAGCCGGCTGTCTGACGTGCAGGAGGTCATGAGCTATGACCAGGGGCTGCTGGACGGCCTGCGTCGGCTGCGGGCTCAGATTCAGGCCAAACAGGCGGAACAGGAGGCTCTGAAAGCCCAGTCTGAGGAGGCCAAGGCGGATCTGGAAGTCCACAAGGCGGACCTTGACCAGCAGCAGAAGGAAGCCGAGGCGCTGTATAAGGAAGTCCAGGCCAATGTGGAAGCATACGAGGCGGAGCTGGCGGCGGCAAACGCCGAGCGGGCGCGCCTTGAGTCGGAGATTGCAAAGAAAACCGAAGAGATGGCCCGCCAGCTGGCGCTGACGGCCACCGTAGGCGGCTACATCTGGCCGGAGACTGTCAGCGTGCGGATCACCTCCCCCATGGGTTCCCGCAATACGGGGATAAAAGGAGCCTCTACCAACCACAAGGGCGTTGATATCGGCGGCGTGGGAACCACGACAAGCGTGCTGGCCACCAAGGCGGGTGTAGTTCAGACTTCGGCCTACTCCAGCTCCTATGGCAACTATGTGGTGATTTACCACGGGCCGGGCAACACGACGCTGTACGCCCATATGTCCAGCCGCTCCGTCAAAGAGGGGGATACCGTGACGCAAGGGCAGGTAATCGGCATTACCGGTTCCACCGGCGTCAGCAGCGGACCCCATTTGCACTATGAAATTACGGAAAATGGCGCCAGAGTGAATCCCCTGAACTATCTGCCCGGGTATGTCAAGGCGTGGTAATAAAAATGGCAGGACGCGGAATTTTCTGCGTCCTGCCGCATTATAACCAGTCTCAGTTTGATAAAGTCACCACAACGGAAAACGGGAGCCACACGCTTTCAATCTGCGAGTCTATAGCTAACTGACTAACGTGTTACGCACATCGCCTTGCCGGCTATGAAGCCGTCAGCGAAATCCGTTTTGGCACTTCCTGCCGTGCAGGAAGCTTATTTCGCGATAAGAAATCAAAATAGATTTTCTGATACCCGGAACCCGCCCCGCATTCCTCGTCTCCCAAACTGCAAACCTAAGAGCCGCTCCCGGCCTACTGGACCGGGAGTTTCGCCTGCCGTCAGGGCATGTGATACTAATCACTAATTAAACCATTTAAAATCCAAGGTCTACCCGTAATATGGGCGATAAGGTTACAAGAGAGGGAGCAAATAGAGTCACAGAGACGCAGAATAACCTTATCCAACGAGG
>JAAVHF010000030.1:0-3937 GCA_014799845.1 Oscillibacter sp.
AGGCCGGAGGCCTGTTCATCATCGGCACCGAGCGCCACGACTCCCGCCGGATCGACAACCAGCTCCGCGGCCGCGCCGGCCGGCAGGGCGACCCCGGCGAGACCCGGTTCTACCTGAGCCTGGACGACGACCTGATGCGCCTGTTCGGCGGGGACCGGATCACGGGCCTGATGGAGCGTCTGGACCTGGGGGAGGACATCCCCATTGAAAACAAGATGCTCACCAAGGGCATCGAAAACGCCCAGACCAGCGTGGAGTCCCGGAACTTCCAGGCCCGCAAGAGCACCCTGGAGTACGACGACGTCATGAACAAGCAGCGCGAGCTGATCTACGGCCAGCGCAAGAAAGTGCTGGACGGCGCGGACCTGCAAAAGGACATCGCCAACTTTATTTCCAATATGATCGCCAATACGGTAAACAGCGCCTTCGGCGAGAGCAAACACATCGACAACGATGCCTACCGGAGCATGATGTCCTCCCTGGAGGGCTCCCTCTTCCCCAAATACGCGGTGAAGCTGACGGCGGAGGAGGCGGAAAAAACCGGCGCGGAGGACTTCATCCAGCTGTTCACCGATAAGGCCATGGAGACCTACGCCGCCAAGGAGGCGGAGATCAACAAGGCCCGGGAGGACAACGCCGGCATTCCCGATATGCGGGAGCTGGAGCGGGTCGTCATGCTGCGGGTTGTGGACGAGTACTGGATGGACCACATCGACGCCATGCAGGACCTGCGCCAGGGCATCCGCCTCCAGGCCTACGCCCAGTCCAACCCGGTGGACGCCTATAAGCGGGAAAGCCTGCATATGTTTGAAGAGATGATCTCCGCCATCCAGGAGGAAACCGTCCGCCGCCTGTACTCCGTACGGCTGAAGACCAACCAGGAGGTCAAGCGCGAGCGGGTGGCCTCCAATATCACCGAGGGCCGCAGCGACGGCACCGTAAAGAAACAGCCCCGCAAGGTCCAGAAGGTGGGCCGCAACGATCCCTGCCCCTGCGGCAGCGGAAAGAAATATAAAAAGTGTTGTGGGAGAAACGAATAAATGGATACGTGGGAATTTCTCAACAGCGTCTATGAGCCCCTGTTCCAGCGGGTGCAGGTTCTGGGCCAAAAGCTGGCCATTGCCGGGTATACCGCCCGGTGGAGCTGGTATAACCTGCACTCCGTCCGGCGGGGAGACGAGTACAAGGTGGAGTTCTTCCCCATTCCTGTCATCACGGCGGGCCACTGGTGCGACGTGATCCTGGAGCTGGACTCCGTCTGCGTCGACGCCCACCTCACCAACGAGCAGGCCCAGAGGCTGCGCTGGAACCGGATCCCATGGCCCTATGAGATCTATGGCGTGGAGAACTACACCGAGGACCTCTACCGCCCGGGCATGGCCCGGGAGGACCTGGCCGAACGAATCCGCCAGTACGGCGGCGAGATCGGCGTGGCCTTTTCCATGCTGGCGGAGAGCGGGACCGATGAGATCCTGGCGATCGTAGACGCCTGCCGTGAGTGGGATACCCATGTCGGAACACCCAAAACCTGATGGAGGTACCATGGCCTTTCAAACGCGACAACATAACGAAGTAGTCTATCACACCTCCTCCCTGCTGGAGCATGAGCGCATCTGTCACGGCTTTTCCACCCGGCTGGGGGGCGTCAGCCAGGGGCATTTTGCCTCCATGAACCTCCGAGGCAGCGGCCCGGAGCCGGACCGGCGGGAAAATGTCCTGGAAAACTACCGCCGCTTCTGCGAAGCGGTTGGGACGGATATCCACGACCTGGTGCAGTCCAAGCAGGTCCATGAGGACACCGTCCGCCATGTCACCGGCGCGGACCGGGGCAAGGGCCTCTTCGTGACCACCGATTTTACCGCTGACGCTCTGGTAACCAACGAGCCGGGACTGAGCCTGATGGTTTTTTCGGCGGACTGCATCATCCTTCTGTTCCACGATCCCGAAAGCCGCTCCATCGGCGCGGTCCACGCCGGATGGCGGGGCACCGCCCTGGACCTCCCGGCCAANGCCGTCCGGGAAATGGGCCGCCTTTTCGGCGCAAANCCGGAAAACATCCGGGNCGCCATCGGCGCGGGCATCGGCCCCTGCTGNTTTGAGACCCATGACGACGTGCCCGACGCCATGCGCGCCGCCTTCGGCGGCGGAGNGGAGGCGTATATCCNGCCCAGAGGNCCGAAATGGACCGTNGACCTGAAAGCCNTCAACGCNTGGCGGCTGCGGGAAGCGGGCNTGCGGGCGGANCANATCGACGTCTGNCCCACCTGCACCGCCTGCCATACNGACCTGTACTGGAGCCACCGGATCACCGGCGACAAGCGGGGCGTCCAGGGCGCNCTGATCGGNNTGAGGCCGGAGGCNGNCGTATGAGACGGCTGGCNCTGCTGCTGGCGGTCGTCCTGCTGCTGAGCGGCTGCGAGAGCTTCGCGGAGCCGGAGGACCTGGACGNGGAGTGGGAGANCTACCAGCAGTTNCTGCCGGAGGAGCCNCCNCAGGAGGAACCGGAGGAAGAGGAGCCGGACTATCCCGCCGCCTTCTCCCTCCCCTACCACAAAAACCAGACCATGGACCCNGTCGCCTGCGGCGAGGGCTTCCAGGNGACNGCCGCCTCTCTGCTGTATGAGCCGCTGTTCCGGCTGGACGGACAGTTCCAGCCGCNGNNCGTGCTGTGCGANAGCTATGANTGGGANGAAACCGGANTGGTCTGCNCNCTGACCCTGCGGGAGGGCGTGACCTTCTCCGACGGTTCCGCCCTGACCGNNCGGGACGCGGCGGANACGCTCCTGCGGGCGGTGGAGTCCGAACGCTATGCCTACCGTCTGCGGAANATAGCCGCCNTCACAACNAACCGGGCGGGGCAGGTCCTGATNACCCTGAANGAGCCGGACCGNGGCCTNCCCGCGCTGCTGGACATTCCCATCATTGCNCGCGCCACGGTCAACCAGCTGGTTCCCGCNGGNACCGGCCCCTATGTCTTTGTCCGCGGCGATGACGGAGACTTTTTACAGGCCCGNGNCGACTGGTGGCAGCAGAAATCTCTGCCGGTGGACNAGATCCCGCTGGTTCACGCAAAGGACCAGGACACCGCGCGNTACCTCTTCTCCGGCCGCCATGTGGAGATGCTGGTCGTAGATCCCACCGACGACCCNTCCCTGGTNACCGGNCAGGCGCAGGCATTCAGCCAGCCNACGGCGGTCATGCAGTTCATCGGATTCAANACCGCNGNNGACCGGCTGTTTTCCAACGCTTCCCTTCGGNTNNTGTTCAGCANAGGCATCGACCGGAAGACGCTGGCGGACGTGCAGATGGCAAAGCTGGCGCTGGCGGCGCAGTTTCCCATNTCCCCCCTGTCNCCGCTGTATCCCGCCGANNTGGAGACGGCCTNCAGCNAGGANGAAACCCTCGCCGCCCTCCGCTCCGCCGGACAGNATACCGGCGAGAAAAAGGAANTGACCCTGCTGGTCAGCAGCGGCGACAGCTTCCGGNCNTCCAGCGCCCGGTTTATCGCGGAGGAGCTGTCCCTGCTGGACTGGGAGATCACCGTGGAGGANCTGCCCTGGGAGGAGTATCTGGCCGCGCTGGAAGCGGGGGAGTTTGACCTGTATTTCGGCGAGGTGCGCCTGACCGCCAACTGGGACCNCTCCGACCTGATNGGGACCGAGGGGCTTCTGAATTACGGGGCCTANGCCAATGAGACNACGGACATNGTGCTGCAAAACTTCGCNGCGTCAGAAGAGCGGACAGACGCCGCCAGAAGNATGTGCGGCCANTTGCAGACNGTTGCGCCTATNGCGCCCATCTGCTTCAAAAANTATTCCGTTCTGACCCATCCCGGCGTGGTGGAGGGGATGTCCCCCGCGCCCTCTGANACNTTTCACNGCCTGGAGGGCTGGANNGTGCNTCTCAGCGANTCATAAAAAAGCAAGCGCCTGNGGCA
>JAAVHF010000030.1:3942-29257 GCA_014799845.1 Oscillibacter sp.
TGCCGCNGGCGCTCTTTTTCNGGCGTGGGGTNCGCCGGCAGGGCGAAGGAATCCGGCANATGNAAAGTTCACACCNGGTTCACAGAAAATTAGCACTCTTGNNACGAGAGTGCTAATTTNCCTCTTTACATTTTGCGGGAACGGGTGTATCATNGNAAATGAAAAGAAAAAAGGACNGTACNCCCTGCGGGGCATACCGGTCCGGAGGAGGCANACACATGAATTTTGATCAATACACCCAGAACGCCCNGCAGGCCGTAGCGGACTGCCAGTCCATTGCCATNGANAACGGNCAGCAGCAGCTGGACGGCGAGCATCTGCACCTGGCGCTGCTGCGCCAGCGGGANNNNCTGNTNCCCCGGCTGCTGACCTACATGGGTCTGGACGTGGAAGTCCTGGCCGGNGAGGTCCAGCGGGAGATCGACCGNCTGCCCAAGGTGTCCGGCGGNNGCGCGGAGCTGTACGCCAGCCGNCGGTTTTCCCAGCTTATGACGGCGGCGGAGCGGATCGCCCAGCAGTTCAAGGACGAATATGTGTCCGTGGAGCACCTGTANCTGGCNCTGGTGGAGGAAACCGGNACCCCCAGCGCGAANATNTTCCGCCAGTACGGCATCGACCGTGANAANATNNTNCAGGCCCTGACCAAGGTCCGNGGCAGCCAGCGGGTCACCAGCCANAATCCGGAGGANAGCTACGAGGCCCTGACCAAATATGGCCGGGACNTGGTNGAGATGGCCCGGCAGGGCAAGCTGGACCCGGTGATNGGCCGGGACGCGGAAATCCGCCACACCATCCAGATCCTGAGCCGGAAAACCAAGAANAACCCGGTCCTCATCGGCGANCCCGGCGTGGGCAAGACCGCCGTGGTGGAAGGNCTNGCCCAGCGCATCCTNANCGGCGACGTNCCGGAGGGATTGAAGGACAAGACCATTTTCGCGCTGGNCATGGGNTCCCTGATCGCGGGAGCCAANTACCGGGGCGAGTTNGAGGAGCGGCTGAAGGCNGTNCTNAANGAGGTGGANAAGAGCGAGGGACGCATCCTGCTGTTCATCGACGAGCTCCACAANATCGTGGGCGCGGGCCGCACCGAGGGCAGCATGGACGCGGGNAACCTCCTCAAGCCCAAGCTGGCGAGAGGAGAACTGCACTGCATCGGCGCCACCACCCTGGACGAGTACCGGAAGTACATCGAGAAGGACGCCGCCCTGGAGCGCCGTTTCCAGAAGGTGCTCATCGACCAGCCCACGGTGGAGGACACCATCTCCATCCTGCGGGGGCTGAAGGAGCGGTTCGAGATCCACCACGGCGTGCGCATCACCGACGGAGCGCTGATCGCCTGCGCCACCCTGTCGGACCGGTATATCACCGACCGCTTCCTGCCGGACAAGGCCATCGACCTGATGGACGAGGCCGCCAGCAAGATCCGTATGGAGATCGACAGCCTGCCCGCCGAACTGGACGAGACAAAGCGGAAAATCATGCAGCTGGAGATCGAAAAGCAGGCCCTGGGCAAGGAGGAGGACAACGGCTCCANNAANCGNCTCCGCCACATCGACGGNGAGCTTGCCGANCTGAAGGCCAGAAANGACGCCATGCGCGCCCAGTGGGAGACGGAAAAGCAGTCCATCGCCGGGCTCAAGCGCATCAAGCAGGAGATCGAGGACACCCGCCGCCAGATGGAGGAAGCCGAGCGGAGCTACGATCTGGAAAAAATGGCAAGGCTCAAATANGAGACGCTNCCCACCCTGGAAAANCAGCTGGAGGAGGAGCGTCAGCGGGCGGAATCCGGNAAGGACGAGCNCCTGCTGAAAGAGGAGGTCACCGAGGAGGAGATCGCGGTNGTCGTCAGCAAGTGGACCGGCATNCCNGTGAGCAAGCTGGTGGAATCCGAAAANGAAAAGCTGCTGCGCCTGCCGGAAATCCTCCACCGCCGGGTCATCGGCCAGGACGAGGCGGTCACCGCCGTCAGCGAGGCGATCCTGCGCGGCAGGGCGGGACTCAAGGATGAAAACCGNCCCATCGGTTCCTTCATCTTCCTGGGNCCCACCGGCGTGGGCAAGACGGAGCTGGCCAAAACGCTGGCCCAGTCCCTCTTTGACGATGAGCGGAACATGATCCGCATCGATATGTCCGAATANATGGAGAAGCACGCCGTCAGCCGCCTGGTGGGCGCGCCTCCGGGATACGTGGGCTACGACGAGGGCGGACAGCTCACCGANGCCGTCCGGCGGAAGCCCTACTCCGTGGTGCTGTTNGANGAGATCGAGAANGCCCACCCGGANGTGTTCAACATCCTGCTCCAGCTGCTGGACGACGGGCGGCTGACNGACAACCAGGGCCGGACGGTGGATTTCAAGAATACCATCATCATCATGACCAGCAACATCGGCAGCGCCTACCTGACCGAGAACATCCANCAGGACGGCTCCATCGACCCCGACGTCAGGGAACGGGTCCGGAACGAACTGAACCAGTATTTCCGNCCGGAGTTCATCAACCGGGTGGACGANATNGTNGTNTTCTCCCCCCTGACGGAGAGCCAGATCGGCGGCATCATCGACATCGCCATGGCCTCCCTGGTCCAGCGGCTGAACAGCCGGGANATCCGNGTGGACCTGACGGCGGANGCCCGGAGCTTCATTGCCCANGCCGGCTACTCGCCCTCCTANGGCGCGCGCCCGGTNAANCGNTATCTGCAAAANCATGTGGAGACCGAGCTTGCCGCCATGCTGATCCGCGGCGCNCTGTCCGANGGGCAGACGGTGACCATCGGCAGCNATGGAGAAAAACTGACCTTCTCCGCCGCTTGACGAANCCCCTCCTTTTGGCGTATACTGAGGNAAAACNACCAAAGGAGGTCCCTCCATGACCGCAGAAGANCGCCGCGCCGCTGTTTTGGATATCCTTGCCCAATCCGCCCGGCCCGTCAGCGCCTCGGCGCTGGCCGGACGCTTCGGCGTCAGCCGNCAGCTGATCGTNGGGGACGTGGCCCTGCTGCGGGCGGGNGGCGANGCCATCGAAGCCACCGCCCGGGGCTATGTGATCCGNCGGCAGCGGCAGGGCCTGCTGCGNCAGGTNGCCTGCCGCCACCAGGGGGCGGAGATGGAAACAGAGCTGCAAATCATGGTGGACAACGGCTGTACGGTGCTGGATGTGATCGTGGAGCACCCGGTNTACGGNCAGCTNACCGGGACGCTGGAGCTNNCCAGCCGGTACGATGTGCGGCAGTTCATCCNNCGCTCCCAGGCGGCGCAGCCGCTGTCCCTGCTGACGGAGGGCGTNCATCTGCACACCCTCTCCTGCCCCGATGAGGAGGCNTTNNTCNGGGTGAAGGNNGANNTGGCAANGGCGGGNTTCCTGCTGGAATAAGAACGAAAACGGCGNGAGNNGACGCTCNCGCCGTTTTGCGTGTCAGAAATCTGATTCAGGGNAGAATATACCAGTCNCCCCAGACGTTCTCNANNNNATCGCCTTTGCGTATTTCCTCCCGCAGGACNCAGCATTTGATNCCCCAGTTCTCTTCGAAAANCTGATAGGGNGCNGCNAGNACNCCGTNCTGCATCGCCGGNGCCTCCGACAGNTCCACNNNNTNGCCGTCCACAAGGGCGGTCAGGCTTCCGGGTCGGAGGACGATGGCAACATCCCGGTAGACACAGGTCATTTCCTCTCTGGCGGCGTCCCACTTACAGGTCCCGCCCAGTTCCTCGGTCAGGTCCCGGACAGGAAGGGAAAAGCCGGCGTCCTCTGCCAGACGGTCCATCCGTTTCACCAGGAAGGGGTCCAGCGCCGGGTCGTGCTCCACGGGAGCAGGTGCGGAACCGTCCAGAGGGTACTCCTTGTCAAAGACGATGACGGACACGATGTTGTTCAGGTCCTGAACCTCGTTGAAGCGGTAGCAGTATTCCGCCCTTTTATGGATATAACCGTTGAAGTGGGCACTGATTGAGTCCATAAGCTGGGATTGCGTCCGGATGGAGCCGTCCGCCATGCGCAGGAGGAGGCGCGGGCGGATGTCGAGGCTGGAGCAAGCCGCCTCCACGCGGCATGTAAAGGGGGAAAGGGTAATTTCCTTTATGCTCAGAGTCTCAGAATCCAGAGCGGAAACGGGGTACATCTCCAATACCCCCGTTCCAGAAGCGCCTATCCTGACCGTGATCGAGGGCGCGGGCGCGAGAGGGACTTCTACGGAGGCATCCGCGTCCATGTAGCCGCAGCGGACACGCAAAGCCCCGGCGGAAGCGGAGGTCACATCCGCCGACAGCGCAAACCGGCGTTGATTTTCCCCGGGGGATTCCAGCTCGTATGTCGAGAAGCTTCTGACCATCTCCGATCCCCCGCCGGACACGTCCTTCGATCCTTTGACAAGTCCAACGCCAAAAGTATCCATGGAGATGAAATCCTCACTGTTCAGGAACGCTTTCGCCTCGCCGCTGAGGGCGGTGATACTGACCACCATATAGGCGCTGCTCTCGTCCGCCGCCGCGCTCTCCACGGTCAGCGTGTAGTTCCCGTCGCTCACTGACCGGACCTCGCTGTCCAGATACTGCCGGCCGGGAGAGGTGTCCCCCGTGAACCACGCGGATAACGCGCTCCAGTTGGAGAAAGCCGCAAACGCGGTCCCCGTAATGGCAATCAGGATGGCGGCAGCCGCCATGGCCGTGCACACTCTTCGTTTCATATAGATCCTCCTTTCCTGCCGGTTGGCGCCCAGACCGGCGCTGACCCTCGCCTTTACGCGCCTCCTGCTCACAGCGGGCGGAACGCCCGGGCCGTCCACGGCGCGCCAGAGTTTATTGATCCGAGCCATCTGCCAGACCTCCTTTTATCAGTATTTCCTTCAATTTCCGCCGCGCCCGGTGCAGCCGGCTTTTGGCCGCCGGGACCGACAGGCCCAGGTCACGGGCAATATCCTTGAGTTTTTCCTCCTCATAGTAGAAGCGGAATACCAGCTGGTCCTCCGGGGGCGGAAGCCCCTCCACCGCCTGCCGGAGCGCTTCGGCGAACATCCGCCGCTCCAGGCCGGCATCCAGGCCGGGGTCTCCCCGCCCTTCCGCCGCGTCCAGCGGCAAAGGAGCGGGCGGGGCTGCGCGCAGGCGGTCGATGGCCCTGTTCCGCGCCACCGCCGCCAGCCAGGATTGGAGGCTGTGTTCCGCTTTCAGGCCGTCCCGGTGGGACCAGAGCGTCAGGAACACGTCCGCGACCACCTCCTCCACGTCCTCCGCCGAGGCGGCGGGGCCCATGGTGTGCCACACCACAGTGGACAGGTAGGCGGTGTAAACGTCCATTGCCCGGTCCAGGGCCAGCCGATCTCCCTGTTTCAGTTTTTGGACCAATTTTCTGTCGTTCAATATCTCACATCCTCAGGAACCGGTTCTGTCAGTAAATACGAAGAAAACGGAAAAAGGTTGCAGGGACTTTCAAAATTTCCAACACCGCGCCATATCAGTCCGCATCAATCATCTTGACAGAACCCGCATTCACCTATATGATAAAGCATGATACTACATATTACTTCCGCATGTAAGGGGAACCCATGAACGATTATTTTGACATTCATTTACAGGACGACCAGATCCGCGCCATCAGCAGCATCGGTCTGGCCCACCTGGGGGACGCGGTGTATGAGCTGCTGGTCCGCGCCTGGCTCTGTGCCCACGGCAAGGCCACCGGCAAGGGCCTCCACCGCTCGGCGGTGGAGCTGGTGAAGGCCCCCGCTCAGGCGGCCCGGGCGGAAAAGATCCTGCCCATCCTGACGGAGGCGGAGCTGGCCGTATACAAACGGGGCCGCAACGCCCACGTCCATACCATCCCCCACAGCGCCAGCCGCTCGGACTACCTGAAGGCCACCGCTCTGGAGTGCCTGCTGGGGTGGCTGTATCTCCAGGGGAAGCGGGAGCGGATCAACCAGCTGTTCGCAGCGATGATGGAGGAGGAAGAATATGCCACTTGACGCCGTTTGCCTGTCCGGGGTCGTGAAAGAGCTGCGGGAGAAGATCCTGGGCCTGCGGATCGAGAAGGTCCAGCAGCCCGCCCGGGACCAGGTGGTCCTGACCCTGCGGGGAAATCAGAAGCTGCTCCTCTGCGCCGGGGCCAGTCAGGCCCGGGTCCATCTCACCGCTGTAGCCCGGGAGAATCCCGCCTCGCCGCCCATGTTCTGCATGCTGCTGCGGAAGCACCTGCTGGGCGGACGGCTGAGCGCCATCGATCAGCCCGCTCTGGAACGGGCGGTGATCTTTACCATGGACATCGTGGACGAGCTGGGCGAGCCGGGACAGAGAAAACTGGTGGCCGAGTGCATGGGCCGCTACTCCAATCTGATCCTTCTGGACGGCCAGGACCGGATCATCGACTGCCTGCGCCGGGTGGACATGGAGATGAGCGAGAAGCGGCAGGTCCTGCCGGGACTGTTCTACCGCCTGCCTCCCGCCCAGGAAAAAGCGAACCCGCTGACAATTGACGCGGATGCGTTTGACCGCCTGCTGCGGCAGGCCAATCCGGACCGGGAAGCCAGCCAATTCCTGCTGGACAGCTTTTTCGGGCTGTCCCCCCTGGTCTGCCGGGAAATCGCGGACCGCGCCGGGGGAGACCGGCCCATAGGCAATTGTCCGGCCGCGCTCAAAGAGGCGTTTTTCGTCTGGCAGGAGCGGGTCAACGCCGGAGATTTCCAGCCCTGCCTGCTCTCCAAGGACGGGAAACCGTCGGATTACTCCTATTTCCCCATCCGGCAATACGGCAGCAGCATGGAAATCCAGAGCTGGGACGCCCTCTCCCCCCTGCTGGACGCCTTCTATGAGACCCGGGAGCGGCTGGAGCGGGTCCGCCAGCGGGGGCAGGACCTCCGCCGCGCCGCCGCCAACGCCCGGGACCGTGCCAAACGGAAGCTGGCCCTCCAGGAGAAGGAGTACGCCCAGACCCAGGACCGGGACCGCCTGCGGATATTCGGAGAGCTGATCACCGCCAATCTCTACCGCATGGAGCGGGGGCAGTCCCTCCTTCGGGCGCAGAACTACTATGACCCGGCGTGCGCGGAAATCGACATCCCGTTGGACCCGCTGCTGACGCCCCAGCAGAACGCGGCGAAATATTTCAAGCAGTACAGCAAGGCCAAGACGGCGGAAATCTACCTGACAGAACAGATGGCCCTGGCCCGCCGGGAGCGGGACTGGCTGGAGAGCGTTCTGGACGAGCTGAGCCGCGCCGAAACAGAGCAGGATTTTCTGGATATCCGCCGGGAGCTTCAGGAGGCGGGCCACATGAAAGGCGCGGCCCCGGGTAAAAAAGCCCCCCGCCGGGGTCCCAGCCGCCCCCGGACCTTCCGCTCCAGCGGAGGATTCCGGATTCTGGTGGGAAGGAGCAACACCCAGAACGACCAGCTGGTCCGGGAGGCGTTCAAATCGGACTACTGGTTCCACACCCAGCGGATTCACGGCTCCCACGTGCTCCTCTGCACCGGGGGGCAGGAGCCGGATGAGAAGTCCATGACCGAGGCGGCCGCGCTGGCGGCGTTCTTCTCCCAGGGACGCGAGAGCGGACAGGTAGCGGTGGACTACACCCAGATCCGGAATGTGAAGAAGCCCAACGGGGCCAGGCCGGGGATGGTGGTCTATGATCCCTACCAGACGGCCTACGTTACCCCCAGCGAGGCGCTTGTCAAAGCATTGGAAGAAAAATAAACAAGAGCCGCCCGTGATTGTATTGACCCCTCGATGTGGTCATGTGCAATCACGGGCGGCTCTCTGCGCGTCAAAAGGTGCTGATTCGGTTTTGGGGGAATGGCCGGGTTCGGCCCGTACGCTCAGGAAATTTGGCTCAATTTGCGGGCGAAGGGCAGGACGATGCCGTTCAGTTTCGCCATGGCCTCGCCATAGTTGAAGAACTCCTCCGCGTTGTTCGCCTGACACAGCCGGTCGGAGACGGATTTCAGCGCGGTGAACTTCACCTCATTGCGCAGGCACACCTGGGCAATCGCGCCGCCCTCCATCTCGCAGAGGGTGGGAGAAAAAGTCTCTGCCACCCAGTCCGCCCGGGCGCCTTTGGTCATAAAGACTTCGCCGGTGGCTACCTTGCCGGTGCGGAATTCTACGCCCAGTCCGGTCAGGATCGCCGCCGCCTGCTCCGGTTCGCTGGTGGGAAAGTCAATCCGGTTCACCGTGGACACCAGGCCGATGGGGTCGCCCATGGGAGTGGTGTCCACATCGTGCTGAACAAAGCAGTCCGCCAGAACGATGGTCCCGATGGGCAGGTCCAGGAAGCTCCCGGCCACTCCGGCGTTGACGATCCAGTCCGGATGATAGCGGTCAATGAACAGCTGGGCGCTCATGGCGGCGTTCACCTTTCCCACGCCGCCGGTGTAGGCCGCCAGTCCCGGCTCGATCTCGTAGATGGAAACGCCGCACACCGTCTCCAGCAGCTTCGCCCCGGCGCTGTCCAGAATGCTCTGAATTTCCCCGCTCATCGCGTAGGCAAGTCCGATCATAGATAATTCCTCCTTGGTGGATTTGCTCCCATTATAGCACAGCGGCGGTTTTTGGTAAAGAGATAAATTTTATCGAAAAACAGTAAAAATATATTGACAAACAGAAATCCATCTGGTAGGATGTGGTCACAACCAACAAGGAGGAATGAAATATGAAACGAGTGGGTCTGGTGCGGACGCTGAAAGGCACCATTATTTTTCTGGCGGCGATGGTTGCGATATGCTACATCGAGCTCTTCCCCGACCGCATCGAGGAGATGGGACGGCAGAACGCGAACGCGGCATGGCTGGTAACGCCGGGGATCATCGCCGTCAGCATCAGCGCCATCCCCATCGCCATTGCGCTGGTGCTGTTCTGGAAGATCTGCACGGAAATCGGCCGGGACAACTCCTTCTGCCACAAGAACGCCGGGAGGCTGACCGGCATCGGCTTCTGCGCGCTGGTCGATACCGGCTACTGCGCGGTCGGCACGGTGACGCTGGAAATCCTGGTGGGCTCCCCTGTGTGGGTGCTGGGACTGATGGTGTGTACGGTGGGGCTGGCTATCGCCCTGGCGGCGTTTTTGCTGAGCCATCTGGTACTGAAAGCCGCCGACATGAAAGCGGAGAACGATCTGACGATCTAGGGAGGGGAAGGATATGCCGATCATTGTAAATCTGGACGTGATGCTGGCAAAGCGGAAAATGACCCTCAGCCAGCTCTCCGAGCAGGTGGATGTGACCATCGCCAACCTGTCCATTTTAAAAACCAACAAGGCCAAGGCGGTGCGCTTCTCCACGCTGGAGGCCGTCTGCAAGGCCCTTGACTGCCAGCCGGGGGATATTCTGGAGTATGTGCCGGAGGAGTGAGGGTGCTGTTATGGAAAAAGTGAAACGGACCGCCCTTGCCGCTCTGTACGCCGGAGGGAGCGCAGCTGTGGCGCTGCTGGTTTTGCTGGCGGCTGTCGGAGCCGGGCGGGTCCTGTTCCCGGAAACCATGCTGCCCATGGAGCCGCGGGAGCTGGCAAGCGCATGGCTGGCCATCGGATTTCTGCCGATGGTGCTGGTGAGCAAACAGCTTTATCAGACGGTTCGACGGAAAATCGTTTTTCTCCCTTCCGCCGTCTGCCTGCTGGCGCTGCTGTTCTGGGTGGGCGTTTGGACCGTGGGCATAGTCCGCGGTCCGGCAATGACCTCGGGTGGGGACATCATTTTGCCGCAGGCGGAGAAGATCAAGTCGGTCCGCCTCACCGGAAACGAGCTTGATCTGACCACAGACGGCGATTTCATCGGACAGCTTCTGCTCAGTCTGTCCCAGGCGAAGAATACCGGACGGGCCAGCATCCAGGATGTTCCCGAGAGGGGGGCGGGACTGGTGCGAATAGATCTGAACTTCCGGGAGGGCGGAACCAGCACGCTGTTCCTATACCGGGATGACGGAGGGTTGATGGTGGAGCAGCCCTATCAGGGAATCTACGAGATGGACGAGGCGCTGGAGGCACAGCTCCGGACACAGATTGCCCGGGAATTGGCCGCGCAGATTACAAAACAGGAGTGATGTTACTATGGCAGAATCCAATAATGTGATGCCGCGGCAGCCGGCAGTGCCTCAGGAGCAGCCCTTGATCCCTCAGCGTGAGCCCTGGGAAGCAGGGGACGGAGAGCGGCGGCTGGTACGGCTGTCCCTGGCGCTGTCGCTTATGGGGGTGAGCTTCCTGCGGGACTGGAGCTGGAGGGTCCTGCCGGGGCTGGGGATCACGGCCCTGACCGCCGCGTGGTACGCGGTCCTCTTCCTCTACCGCGGGACGGACGGCATGAAGCGGCGGGTCAACCAGGTTCTCATGGGAGCCGTGGCCCTGCTGGCCCTGACGTTCACGCTTTTCTCCAACCAGTGGTTCCGGTTCTGGAACTGCGGGGCCCTGGTCCTGCTCATCGCGGTCCACACCTGGGAACTGTGCGGCGGCGGACAGCTGGCCTGGGACCGGGCCGGGATGCTCTTTGAGCGGCTGTGGCTGCTGGGCAAAGGCCCCTTTGTCCGGTGCGGCGCGCTGGTCGACACCCTGCGCGCCGAGAAGGGCGGAAAAAGCTTCTCCCGCGGCTTGCCGGTGCTCATCGGTCTGGCGGTGACACTGCCGGTACTGGGCATTGTGACGGCAGTGCTCATGGACGCGGACGCGGTGTTCGCCATGGTGGCCGGGGACGTGCTGGGAAAGGTGGATATCGGCTTCAGCGAGTTTCCACTACGGCTGATGCTGACGGTGGTCCTGACGCCGCCGTGCTTCTCGTTGTTCTATTTCGCCGCCCACACGGAACAGAAACCGAAAGCGGAAAGGGCCTGGACCGGCCGGGACTCCCTGCCGGCGGTGATGCTGCTGGGGGCGCTGGACGCGCTGTACGTGCTGTTTCTGGCGGTCCAGTCCGCCGCCCTCTTCGGAGACAGGAGCTACCTGGTCAGGGCGGGCATCTCCTACGCCGAGTATGCCCGCAGCGGGTTCTTCCAGCTGGCAGGACTGGCGGGGTTCAACGTCGCGGCAGTCCTTGCGGCGGTATGGCTGTGCCGGGAGGACAGGCGGCTGAAGGTTCTCTCCACGCTCCTGATGGGCCTGACGGCGGTGCTTCTGGTATCCGCCGGGTGGCGGATGACGCTGTATGTCTCCGCCTACGGTCTGTCCTTCAAGCGTTGCCTGACCTACTGGGGTATGGGGATGCTGGCAATCCTCCTGGTACTGACGGTGCGGAAGGTCTGGCGGCGGGCGTTCCGGTTCTTCCGTGCGGCGGCGCCCATCGCCCTGGCGGGGTGGCTGCTGCTCAACTACGCCAATATCGACGGCATTGCCGCCCGGTACAACGTCCGGCAGGTGCGGCGCGGAAATCTGTCCGGGAGCGCGGTGACCGCCCTGTTCTCCGACCTGGAGGGATACGACGGCTTCTCCACCCTGGCTGAGGCTATGGATGGGACGGACGTTCAAGTGATCCAGCGTATCCAGCGTACCGGCGAGAGGGCGGCGGAGGACTGCGGCAGCTGGGTCACCTGGAGCCTGCCGGCGGCGCGGGCGGCAGGCAGATAAAAATAGTCCCGGGAAAGCTGGAAAGGCTTTCCCGGGATTCTTGTTTGAACTTTTCCGCGGAATGGAAGTTCTCAGCCGTCTGACAGCAGGGGCTTGACCTCCTTGCGGTAGGCGTAAATCAAAAAGATCATGCACAGCAGCATGGCGACTACTTCCGCGATGGGGAATGCCCACCAGACAATCTCCAGCTTCCCCGACAAGCTCAGCAGCCACGCCACCGGCAGCAGCACAGCCAGCTGCCGCACCAGGGATACGACCAGACTCAGCACGCCATGCCCAAGCGACTGGAAAAAGGACATACAAACAATGTCAAAGCCCGCTATCAGGAAGTGGAAGCTGATCGTCCGCAGCGCCGGGACGCCAATTGCCAGCATGTTATCCGAAGCCTGGAAGAGCCCCAGCAGTACACCGGGAAGCAGCTGGAAAATCGCCACACCTATGAACATAATGCCCGTGGCGTAGCACATGGCCAGCTTTACCGTCTTCATCATACGATCCGGCTTCTTCGCGCCGAAGTTGTAGGCGACAATGGGCACCATGCCGTTGTTCATGCCGAACACCGGCATGAAGACGAAGCTCTGGAGCTTGAAGTACACGCCGAACACCGCCGTCGCGGTGGTGGTAAAGCCGATGAGGATCTTATTCATTCCGAAGGTCATCACCGAGCCAATGGAGGCCATGATGATGGAGGGTACGCCAACGGAGTAGATGCGGCGGATGATGGCGCCGTTGGGGCGGAAGCCCTTGAAGCTCAGACTGATCTCTGTGTTCCTGGTGGCATTGAGGTAGACGCCCAGGCACGCGCCCGCAACCTGTCCCAGCACCGTGGCCCAGGCGGCGCCTACCACGCCCATGTGGAATACGAAGATGAAAATGGGGTCAAAAATGATGTTGATGATCGCGCCCAGCATCTGGGTATACATGCTGTAGATGGTCTTGCCGGTGGCCTGAAGCAGGCGCTCCACACTGATGGCGATGAAAATACCGACGGAGCAGATGGTACACACCTGGATGTAGGCCGTGCCGCCCTCCACAATCTCCGCCACGTCCGTCTGGATTAGGAAAAACGTCCGGGAGAACAGCGCCCCCAGCACCGCGAATACGACATAGCTGCATACGCCCAAAAACACGCCGTTGGTGGCCGTCAGGTTGGCACGGTCAAACTTCTTCTCCCCCAGGCTTTTGCTGAGCAGGGCGTTGATGCCCACGCCGGTGCCGGTGGCTACCGCGATCATCAGGTTCTGTACCGGGAACGCCAGGCTCACCGCGTTCAGCGCGTTCTCGCTGACCCAGGAGACAAAAATGCTGTCCACAATGTTGTACAGCGCCTGGACCAGCATACTGAGCATGATGGGCACCGACATGCTCACCAGCAGACGGTTGATGGGCAGAACGCCCATTTTGTTTTCCTGTGGTCTGATCTCTTTTTCTTTCATTATCTTTTGTTCCTTTCCGGGTCCCGCTTCCCTTTTTGAGATCTGCCGCCGGAGCTTGACCCGGCGGGTTTTCTGACATAAAAGCACCGCTTATCGGCCTGTCACAGCGACGGCTCACAAGCGGTGCTATTATGGTAGCATGTCGAAATTTTTATGTCAATACAAGATAAAAAGTTTTGTGGTTTGCCCAAATAGTATAGGGATTTCCCTTCATTTGCTTGTGCTTCTGCCTAAACCTCTGCCTCAATCGTACCGCCCCCGCTGGCGGCGGGTGTAAAAGCGGACGGAAAGCAGGAAGGAGAAAAGGTGCAGGGCCGGCATAGAATCCGCCTCCCCTGATTGATCCGTCAGTCATACGCCCCATTCTGACGCTTCTTGTAGAAGTACACGCTTGCGCGGAAGGAAACATAGGTCGCAACCACCACGAGCACCGCGATCATTGCGGCTATCGCCGGCAGCGGGAGGCTGGGCAGTTCCGGCAGCTCTCCGAACACTCCCATAAGCCCAAGGGCCGCGCCTACGCCAAGTCCCATAATCACGATCATCACAAACCGGCCCTTCTCCGAACCAAACCGGTAGATGACCGGCAGGCCCAGCGCCATGACAAACAGCATGGCCACGCCCATCATGACGGTCAGCTGCATGGTCATCTCCCAGTCTACCGCCCCCGTGGCGAGTCCCCGCAGCAGTGTACCCAGCACAATGATGCCTCCGCCCAGCACGGTATAAAAATACGCCAGCAGATACTTGCTCCACACAAGCTGCCCCGGTGTATACGGCAGCATGGCCGCGTATTTATCCCATTTGCACCTCTCATCATAGGCGATGGACGTCAACGGCATCATCAGCGCCAGCATCATGGCATAGGTTGCGCCAAAGTTCCCCATGCTGGGGATCATACTGAATGCCACAGCCATCACCAGCAGCAGCCGTCCGGATTTGTCCGCTACAAACAGGTCTTTTTTCATCAGTCCGATCATTTTATTTCCTCCATACAGAATAAATCAGGTTACCGTGCGGCAGATTCAGATAATCCGCGCAGAAAAGAGCGCATTGGCCGTCCGCCTAGGGCTCTCCTTTCACCATATACAGGATGATGTCCTCCAGGTTCGCCCGGTCGATCACCAGATCCCGGGGCATGAAATCACGCTCCACCAGCGCCTCCACGCCGTAGGTCCCCACCCGCTTGCCGTGGATGGCTTCCTGTGGGACGTTGGCCAGCTGCTCTTTGGTGCATTTCAGGATGCCGTACTTATCCAGCAGCACGTCCTTCTCCTCGCACAGCACCAGTTTTCCTTTGTGCAGGAAGGCGATATAGTCGCAGATGCGCTCCAGGTCGCTGACAATGTGGCTGCTCAGCAGCACGGCGTGGCCCGATGCGGCCGATGCGGCCTCTTCTGCCGCGAAGTCGGCGAACACCTCCAGCAGTTCCTCCCGGACCATGGGGTCCAGTCCGCCGGTGGCCTCGTCCAGAAGCAACAGCCTCGCGTGGTGGCTCAGGGCCGCCGCGACGCCCAGCTTCATGGTCATGCCCCGGGAATAGTCCTTGAACTTCTTGTCCAGAGGCAGGCCCAGGCGTTTGATCCAGCCGTCATAGGCGGCCTGGTCCCAGTTTTTATAGGTTCCCGCCATGATCTTCCCCAGCTGCTTGGCGTTGATGATCTCCGGCACGAAGGTTTCGTCCAGCACCACGCCGACGTCCTCCTTCAGGTCCAGAAATTCCCGGCTCTTGTTGTCCACGCCCAGCACCGAGACAGTCCCGCCGTCCCGCTCCAGGGCGTCCATGATAAGCCGGATGGTGGTGCTCTTGCCGGCCCCGTTCTCGCCTACCAGGCCCAGGACGCAGCCATAGGGCAGGTCCAGATTCAGATCTTCCAGAGAAAAGTCCTTATATCGTTTTGTCAGGCCTCTGATTTCAATCGCGTTGGTTTCCATTTGTCTATTCCTCCTCGGACAGAACGTTCAGTATGTCGTGTAATTCCTCCAGCGTCAGTCCGCTTTGCCGCCCCAGCTCCAGAGCGGCGGAGAGATGGTTCTCGATCTCCCGCAGGTTGCTCTCCTTTGCCAGCTCCAGGTCCTGCTGGGCCACGAAGCTGCCCTTTCCCGCCACGGTCTGGATGAAGCCGTCCCGCTCCAGCTCCTCATAGGCCCGCTTGGTGGTGATCACGCTGATGCGCAGATCCCGGGCCAGGGAGCGGATGGAGGGAAGCGGCTCGCCGGGCGGCAGTTTCCCTGCCGCGATAGCGCCCTTGATCTGGCGGCAGATCTGCTCGTAGATGGGCTGTCCGCTGGAATTGCTTATGATGATGTCCATGGGTGCACCTCTGTTCATCTGTATATAAACAGTATACACAGTATGAACAGTTTGTCAAGAGGAATCTGCATCCTCCGGGAAAGTTTTTTGGAGACGCCATCCAAAAATTTCTGGAGAACGCAATCCATGGATTGATTCCCCGGCTTTTTTGTGGTATACTGGTATGAAATATTTTGTAGGCAGTCAAACAGGGTGGCACGCCGGCTTTGCCGCCATGATATGAGAAGAGGGTGAGCCTTTGGAAAATAAGAATCATGAGAAGCTCCTGAACGCCGTGCCGGGGGTACGCGCGTATACGTATCGGAAGATCCTCCATGTGGACCTGATCGGCGACCGCTGCGAAGTGCTGGTGTCCGACCAGGAAGGCTGGCAGCCGGAACCGGAGGGCCTGACAGGACAGCTGGCGGAATTCGCCGCCAGCGGCGCGATCCACCCGGAGGATGTGGACAAATTCATCGCCTTTACCCGGCTGGAGCAGCTGCGCACCGTGCCCCAGGAGGGGAAAGAGACACATTCGCTGCTCTACCGCCGCCAGGCGGAAGAGGCGTACCGCTGGAATCTGATCGAGGTCATCCCTGACCAGAAATCCGGCGAGGTGAGCTCCGCCATCCTGTGCGTGAAGGATGTGCAGGACGTGCTGTGGGAAGGGCTGGAGATGGCCCGCAACAAGCGGGATATGCAGATGGCCGCAATCCTCAAGTGCCGGTATCAGATGATGAACACCATATATCTGGACAGCGGCCTGTGCGAGCGGATGGACCTGACCCAGCCCTATGAGCCGGACAAGGTCCTCAGCGGCGACTACGCCCTCTACATACAGAACGCGCTGGAGCGCTTTGTCCATCCCGACGACGCGGAGATCTTCCGGTCCATGCTGTCTCTGGAGCATCTGCGGGAGACGGCGGAAACCATCGAGGAGTACGGCGAGGAGATCTGCCAGTACCGCCTGCGGGGAGAACGGCCCCAGTGGATCAGGGCCCATGTGCTGTACAGCCGCCAGAAGGGCCGGATGATGGTGAACATTCTGGGGCGGGATATTACGAAGGAAAAAGAGCAGGAGAGCGCCAAGCTCCAGGCCCTGGAGGACCGGGCTTATATGATCACCAGCATCAGCAGCCTGTTTTACTCCACCTATTATATCGACCTGGAGCAGGACACCTTCCGGGCCGTTTCCCAGCAGCGCCGGGTGGGAGACGTGCTGGGCGACGAGATCAATTTTACCGCCGCCATACAGCTGTACGCCAACCACTTTGTTCACCCTGATGACCGGGCGAAATATCTGGAAGCGATGGATATTGGAAAGCTGCGGCAGGATCTGCGGTGGTGGAAGCCCTATATCGGGGTGGAGTTCCGCAAGCTGCCGGATCTTGGGGAAGACCAGTGCAGCTGGGTCCGGGCAACGGTAGTGCTGGCCCGGTCGGACGCGGACGATCTGCCTAAGACGGCGGTGTACGTGGCCCGGGACATCACCCAGGGCATGCACGGGCCCGGCTCGGCGCCTGACCGCGATTTCTGAGAGCGCAGGAAAGAAAATGCATGGAGGAACACATGGGGAAAGACAGAATACTGGTGATTGACGACAGCGCCGTCCAGATCGAATTTTTGCACTCTATTCTAAAGGATGATTACAACCTTACCATGTGCCAGACCGCGGCGGAGGGGCTCCGCGCGGCCAAGGAGGGGGACTTTTCCCTGATCCTGCTGGACGTGGTGATGCCGGATATGGACGGCTTCACGCTGATCCGGGAGCTGAAGGCCACGGATCTGACCAAGCATGTCCCCGTCATCATGATTACCGGCCTTGCGGACATCCAGTATGAGGAGCGGGGGCTCCTTCTGGGCGCGGTGGACTATATCGCCAAGCCCTTCAGCCCGGTAATCATCAAGGCGCGGGTCAACACCCATATCCAGCTGTACCACTACCAGACCCAGTTCAAGGAGCAGGCCCTGATGGACGAACTGTCCGGCGTCGCCAACCGGCGGCGCTATGAGGCGGAAAGCGCCGCCAGGTGGCAGGACGCGGCCCGCTTCGGACTGCCGTTCTCCGTGTGCCTGTTCGACATCGATAAGTTCAAGGTGTACAACGACACCTTCGGCCATCCGGCGGGGGATAAGGTGATCGCCGCTGTGGCAAAGGCGGCCGCCAGCCACTTCCGGCGGGCAACGGATCTGTTTGCCCGGTATGGCGGAGAGGAGTTCGCGGCGGTCTTCGTGGGAACCACCGCCCAGGGGGCGTTTGAGCTTTTGCAGGAGGTCCGTCAGGCAATAGAGGGACTGCAGATCCCCCATGATCCCTCCGTGGGTCCGTGCGTCACCGTCAGCATCGGCGGCGTGACCCTGGTGCCGAAGCAGGGGGATGATTACCACACCTATCTGAAATTGGCGGATACCATGCTGTACGACGCCAAGCGGCTGGGCCGGAACCGCGTGGTGTGGTCCGACGCCGGCAAGACCCAGTGGATGGAGAAAAGCTAAAGTTTCGCGGCGTCCTGTCCCGCGGGCGCCGGGAAGAAAAAGCGCCCGTCCGCTGGCTGGATATTTTTACAAAATGCCGCGTAAACCGGGCATTCGCCGCATTTGGATGAAAAAAGGCAAAAATTTATGATTTTTGCGGCCTATTTTTTACCCTGGGGTATTTATTTTACCCCAGGGTAAAAAAAGCCATTGAAAGATAAAGCAAAATAGTGTATGATAGGTGTATCATTCCAATTTGCCAGTGGAAAAAGAAGAAAGACGAGGGAAAAACTATGGGCAAGAGCATTCGAAGAAGCGTTTGGATCCGGGTGGCCTGTGCTCTGGTCTCCGTGCTCCTGTTCAGCGTGATGATCACCGCGAACATCATCCGCATGGACCGGGCGCAGGAAGCCAGCGAACAGTCCACCGCCCTGCTCAACCGCTGCCGTGAGGCGGAGACGGCCCACTATAAATGGGCCAGCAACCTCAGCAACGCCCTCTACGCCGGTACGGAGTTTACCGGCAGCACCGCGCCGGATACCTGCGTGCTGGGCCAGTGGATCTATGGCGAGGCGGGGACCACGGATCAGACCATCCTGAACCTGCGCGCCGAAATGGAGCCGCTGCACAAGGAACTGCACGCGTCCGCCGTTTCCGCGCTGGAGATGATGAAGAACAGTCCCAACGAGGCCCGCCATTACTATCAGGATACCATTCTGGGCACCCTGACCACCCTGGTGGGCAAGCTGGACAAGGTCGTGGAACGGCTGGAGGCGTCCACCGTTGAGAATGAAGAGCATATGCAGAGCATCATCACGGTGATGCACGGCACGTCTGTCGCCGGCCTGTCCCTGGCGCTGATCTGTCTGATCAGTCTGGTGATCTACGTGCTCAACTATGTGGTCAAGCCCATTATTCAGATCAGCCAGCGCTGCCAGCCCCTCCACGAGGGCAGGCTGGAGCTGGAACTGGGCATCCAGGCGAAAAACGAACTGGGTACGCTGGCGGACAATCTGGAGCAGTCCATGGGGCGGATCAACGGCTATGTGTCGGATATCAACCGGATCATGTCCCGGCTCTCCCAGGGCGATTTCGACGTACATACCGCCGCGCCCTTTATCGGCGACTTCCAGTCCATTGAGACGTCCATTGAGAGCTTTACCGAGAATATTTCCCAGGCGTTTGCCAGCATCCGTGAGGCGGAGCATCAGGTTTCCGGCCATGCGGAATCCCTCTCCAACGGCGCGCAGAATCTGGCCCAGGGCGCTACAGAGCAGGCCAGCGCCGTGGAGGAGCTCCAGGCCACTCTGGAGGATCTGCGCGCAAACGCCGAATCCAACGTCCGCATAGCGGGAACAGCCCAGAACAACGCCCGTCTGACCAGCGAGCAGGTTCAGCTCAGCAGCCGGCAGATGGAGCAGATGGTCTCCGCCATGGAGGACATCACCCACGCCTCCCAGCAGATCGACAAGATCATCGCCACCATTGAAAATATTGCGTTCCAGACCAACATTCTGGCCCTGAACGCCGCCGTGGAGGCGGCCCGGGCCGGCGCGGCCGGCAAGGGCTTCGCCGTGGTGGCGGACGAGGTCCGCTCCCTGGCTGCCCAGTCCGACCAGGCCGCCAAGGCAACCAAGGATCTGATTGAAAACTCCGTCCAGGCCACGAAGCGGGGCCGTCAGATCGTCGGCGAGGTGTCCGGGAGCCTGCAAAAGACGCTGGAACTGGTGGTCCAGTCCAACGCGGGCATCGGCGAGATCACCAGCGCCATCGAGGGCGAAGCGGCCTCCATTGCCCAGGTGGCGGAGGGCATCGGTCAAATTTCCGCCGTGGTCCAGTCCAACTCCGCCAGCAGCGAGGAATCGGCCGCTGTCAGCTCCGAGCTGTTCGGTCAGGTGCGGATGCTGGAGGCGCAGACCAACCGGTTCCGCCTCCGCGGGGAGAGCGGCCGTCCCGGCGGAAACGCGCTGCTGAAATAAGTCTGAGCGGAACAGACGCTTTTGATGCAAAAGGTCCCCTGGAGACGTCTCCAGGGGACCTTTTCGCGTGTTTATGTCCTCAGCAGGACCGGCTGGAGCTGACGCCCCTCCAGAGCCTCTTCCACCGTCTCTCCGATGCGGGTAAAATCCGCCATCAGGGAGCAGGGCTTCTTCTCCGGATCATCCTGCCCGAAAGGCACAAAATAGTAGTTCTTCCGCGCCAGCAGCTCGCCGATATTCTTTGCCGCCGCGCTGAGCCCGTCGTTGGTGGCTACGGCCACCACCACCGGCCTGTCGTTGCGCAGATGCGCCTTGGCCGCCATGGTCACCGGCGTATCCGTAATGCCGGCGGCCAGCTTGGCAAGGGTATTGCCGGTGCATGGCGCAATCACCAGTACATCCAGCAGCTTCTTCGGTCCAATGGGTTCCGCATCCCGGATGCTGCCCATGACCGTATGTCCCGTCAGACACTCCACCTGTGTCAGAAAATCCTCCGCCTTGCCGAAACGGGTGTCCGTGGTCTGACATACCGGGGAAACGATGGGCAGGACCGTCTCGTATTCCCGGCATATGGCTTCCAGCTCCTGCAAAACCTCCTTGTGGGTGCAGAAGGAGCCGCATAACGCAAATCCCACTCGCTGTGGTTTCAAATGGGTTCACCTCGTTCTTCCAATATATGGTATATACTGTCCCGGATGGCGGCGGCGGCGGTGCGGGGCGCGACCTTCCCCGGCAGGCCGGGAGCCAGGATCACCTGCCGTCCCAGCCGTCTGGCCGCTGTCTGATCCACCCCGCCGGGGGCGGAGGCCAGGTCGATGATCACACAGTCCTCCCGCGTTTCCCGCAGCCGCGTTCCATCCAGAATGAGGGCGGGCGCCGTGTTGAAAATCAGATCAAACCGCTCCAGCTGCCCGGTCAGCGCCCCGGTCTGGACGCTCTGGCAGCCCCACGCCTGGATCCAGGCCAGGTCGCCGTACTTCCGCGCGGATACGGTCACCTCGGCCCCCAGGGCCAGCAGCCGGTCCGCCAGCAGCCGTCCGATCCGCCCGTAGCCGATGATGAGGCAGCGGCTCGCGTGGAGCGTGCGGTCCGTGGATTCCATCGCCAGCTGGATGGCTCCCTCTGCCGTGGGCACGGCGTTGGCCACCTGGGCCTCCTCCCGACTGTAGTAGTCCAGCAGGGTCAGCCCGTGGTCCGTCATCAGCCGACGGCCCAGATCCCCGGTCATGCCGCCCAGCAGCAGCTGGTCGTACCTGAGCCGGGGCCAAAGCCTGGATGCCTCCAGCTCCGTATCCGTCAGAGGCAGGTTCAGCCGCTCCCCCCGGCATACCGGCAGCGGCAGCAGCAGCACATCCCCCTCCAGCGCCCGGTCCAGGCTCACGCCCTTCGGCGCGCCGCCCTGCTCCAGACCCCAGGTCATCACGTCTTTTCCGTCCTCCAGAAGCAGCCGGGCCAGATGTACCTGCCGCATGTCGCCGCCCAGAATGGAAAGAATCGGTTTCATACACATCCCCCCTCTGCGTCATTCTATGCGCCGGACGCGCGAAGAGGAACCCCGGAAAGCGGAAGCGGGCCGGGCAAAATGCCCGGCCCGCTTCCGCTGCGGCCTGTTACTGAATGCTCACCACGGTATAGCCCGCGTCGGTGACAGCCTTGGTCAGGACCTCGTCGGCCACATCGCCGTTGACGCTGGCGGTCCCGGCGGCCAGATCCACCGTGGCGGTAACGCCGGGCAGGTCGTTGAGAGCCTTCTCCACTCTGCCGGAGCAGTGGGCGCACATCATACCCTCAATTTTCATCGTCTTTGCCATAGCTGTGTTTCCTCCTTGTTTTTGATTGGCTTCTATCATTGGGGTTGCAGCGGGACGTTCCGCGGAGCGGACGCTCCCGTTTTCACTGGATACAGCGGCCTCGGAGTGAAACTTACTCCTGAAGAACCGCAGCCGCAGGGCGTTGGACACCACCGTCACGCTGCTCAGACTCATGGCCGCGGCGGCGAACATGGGATTGAGCTGCCATTGCAGCAGCGGGAAGAACACCCCCGCCGCCAGGGGAATGCCCAGGGAGTTGTAGAAAAACGCCCAGAACAGATTCTGCTTGATGTTCCGGATGGTGGCGCGGCTCAGCTCCACGGCGGCGGCGGCATCCATCAGGTCGGATTTCATCAGTACGATATCCGCGCTTTCGATGGCAACGTCCGTCCCCGCGCCGATAGCCAGTCCCACGTCCGCCCGGGCCAGCGCCGGGGCGTCGTTGATGCCGTCGCCCACCATGGCGACCTTCTTGCCTTGGCTTTGCAGATCGGCGATCTTCCGCTCCTTATCCTGAGGCAGGACCTCCGCCATGACCTCCGTCACACCCAGTTCCCGCCCGATGGCGTCCGCCGTCCGCCGGTTATCGCCGGTAAGCATGATGACGTCGATGCCCAGGCTGCGGAACGCGGCGACCGCGTCCTTACTGGTGGGCTTGGGCGTATCGGCCACGGCGATGACGCCTAACAGGGTCGTATCCTTGGCGAAATAGAGAGGCGTCTTGCCCTGATTCGCCAGAGCTTCCGCTCTGGGAAGCCAGGGAGCGAGATTCACCCCCGCCTCCTCCATCATGGCCCGGTTCCCTGCCAGACAGGCATGTCCGCCCAGCGCGGCCCTTACGCCCCGCCCGTGGACGGCCTCGAAGCCCTCCACCGGCTGGTGGGGCAGCTGACGGTACGCCGCCTCCTCCAC
Source organism: Oscillibacter sp. (assembly GCA_014799845.1). Lineage (GTDB taxonomy): Bacteria > Bacillota > Clostridia > Oscillospirales > Oscillospiraceae > Pelethomonas. The sequence goes on from JAAVHF010000030.1 coordinate 26,372, forward strand.
GATGGCCGCGCCCAGAGGATGCTCCGACGGGGCCTCCAGACAGGACGCAAGGCCCAGCAGGGCGTTCTCCGTCAGTCCATCAGCGGGAAGAATATCCGTTACCTTGGGCCTGCCCTGGGTGAGAGTACCGGTTTTATCCAGGACCACGGTGTCAATGGTATGCAGCGTCTCCAGCGCCTCGGCGGACTTCACCAGAATGCCGTTTTCCGCCCCCTTTCCGGTGCCCACCATAATGGCAACCGGCGTTGCCAGCCCCAGCGCGCAGGGACAGGAGATCACCAGCACCGCCACTCCCGCGGTCAGCGCGCTGGTAACGGAATGCGTCACGGCCAGCCACACCACAGCGGTAACGGCGGCAATTACCATGACCACGGGGACGAATACCCCCGCCACCTTGTCCGCCAGCTTGGCGATAGGTGCTTTCGAGCCGGAGGCCTCCTCCACCAATCGGATCATCTGGGCCAGGGTAGTGTCCTCTCCTACCCGCAGGGCCTCGAAGGTAAAGGAGCCGGACTTGTTGATGGACGCGGCGGCAACCTTGTCCCCCGCGCCCTTATCCACAGGCAGGCTCTCGCCGGTGAGGGCGCTCTCGTCCACGGCGGAGGCTCCCTCCACGATCACCCCGTCCACCGGCACGGACTGCCCGGGCCGGACCACGATCCGGTCGCCCACCCGGACGTCCTCCACCGGGACCTCCACCTCCACGCCGTCCCGCAGGACGCTGGCGGTCTTGGGGGCCAGGTCCATCAGGCGGGTAATGGCCTCGCTGGTCTTGCCCTTGGAGCGGGTCTCCAGGAACTTTCCCAGGGTGATGAGGGTCAGGATCATGCCCGCGGACTCAAAGTACAGGTCCATGTGGTACTTCTCCACCAGCGCCATGTCCCCGTGTCCAAAACCGAAGCCGATCTGATAGATGGCGAACACGCCGTAGATCACGGCGGCAATGGAGCCCACGGCAATCAGCGAATCCATGTTGGGCGCGCCGTGGAACAGGGTCTTGAAGCCCACCTTATAGTACTTGTCGTTGAGGTACATAATAGGCAGCGTCAGCAGCAGCTGGGTAAAGGCAAAGGCCGGCGCGTTTTCCATGCCCACCAGGAATCCCGGCAGCGGCGCGCCCATCATATGCCCCATGGAAATGTAGAAAAGCGGGATCAGGAAAACAAAGGACCACACCAGGCGGCGCTTCATCTGCTCCAGCTCCCCGGCCATGACGTCCTCCCGCTTGGGTGCGGCGGCTTTGCTCCCCGCCTTCTGGGGCAGAGAAGCGCCGTAGCCGGAGGCCACAACGGCGGCGATGATCTCATCCGCCAGAACGACGGCCTCGTCGTAGTCCACCTGCATACTGTTGGACAGCAGGTTCACACTGACGGATACCACGCCCTCCACCCTGCTCACCGCCTTCTCAACATGGGCGGAACAGGCGGAACAGGTCATGCCGGTCACGTTAAAGGTCTGTTTCATATTGTGAACCTCCTCGCTTATTTCAATAGCTTTTGCAGCACACACACCAGCTCGTCAATCACTTCGTCATCCCCCTGCCGGATGCCATCCGCTACGCAGGTGCGCACATGCTCGCTGAGCAGTTCCTTACTGAAGCTATTGAGCGCGGCCTTGACGGCGGAGACCTGGACCAGAATGTCCGGGCAATATACGTCCTTATTCAGCATCTCCCGCAGCCCCCGCACCTGCCCCTCGATCCGGCAGAGGCGGTTGGAGAGACTTTTCAGCTCCTCCTCGCTGCGGACGCGCTTTTTATCGCAGTGACGGCATTCACCCATCCCGAATACCTCCCCAGGGTATTTTGACTGTGGTCAGTATATACCCCCCAGGGGTATTTGTCAAGACCCTTTTCAGCGTTTATATTTTTTTCAGAGTAAAAGTTAAACGGAAACAAATCACCAATCTGTGATAGAATTAGTCTCAGTCACGAACAGGAGGTGACACCATGAGATATCTGAATGCAGACCGGGTACTGCCTGCGGAGCTGGTTCAGGCCATACAGAAGTATGTGCAGGGAGAATACCTGTATATCCCCACCAAAAGCAGAGCAAAGACATCTGTCACCGACTACAGGATGGAACTGGAAAAGCGGGATGCTCACATCTACTCCAAGTATTTATTGGGGATGAGTATCCGGCATCTGGCCCCCAAATATAACCTGTCAGAATCAAGCATTCGGAGAATCGTACTCAAGAAAAGGAGGTCATACATGACATTGGCCGCTAAAATTCCAGAAATCCTCTCCCACTGGGGATTACAGGGCAAGCCTGTACGACAAATTTATGATACTGTCTGGCAGGTGGGTGAAAATCATGTGCTGAAAGTTTATCAGGACCTGGAAATGCTGGAGAGAAATTCGAAAATTGCGGATATATTGTGCGAAATGCAGATTCCTGTTGGAAAGGCCGTCCCCACAAGTGATGGGCGGCAGTATGCAGCGGAAAAAGGTACATTCTATTTCCTGGCCGAGAAACTGCCCGGCAGCAGTCTTGTAGATCACAAGCATATAGCAGACAACGCAGCAGCAATGGGGGAAATCATTGCACGTTTGCATATTGCTTTCAAAAAATGCGAAGATAACCTTGACTTCTGGAACAACAGCCTGCTGGATGAAATGAATGGGTGGATCAGAAAAGGATTGGAAGACAGCGGTTGGAAGTATGTGAAAAAGGACGAATACGAAACCGTCGTATCCAGGCTGGAGGCGGTGTACGATGAACTTCCAGTACAGCCGATCCACAGGGACATTCATTTCGGCAATTTTCTTTTTTCGGGTGGAAAATTTTCCGGCTATATTGATTTTGACCTGAGCCAGAAAAATATCCGTATTTTCGATCTATGCTATTTCCTGCTTGGCCTGTTGTCAGAAGAGGAGAAATTACT
>JAAVHF010000031.1 GCA_014799845.1 Oscillibacter sp.
CAAGCGCTTCATCGCCCAGCAGGATCTGAACGCGGAGCACCGCTTCGTTCCCACGCCGGTGATCCCCAAGGTCCAGGGCGGCTTTGACGAGAAGATCGCTATTATCGGCGGCGGCCCGGCGGGCCTGAGCTGCGCCTATTATCTGGCGGAGAAGGGCTACAAGCCCACCGTGTTCGAGAAGAACGAGAAGCCCGGCGGTATGCTGGTCTACGGCATCCCCTCCTTCAAGCTGGAGAAGAACGTGGTGGAGGCCGAGATCGACGTCATCCGCCAGATGGGCGTGGAGATCAGGTGCGGCGTGGAGGTCGGGAAGGACGTCACGCTGGACCAGCTGCGGGAGCAGGGCTATAAGGCCTTCTACATCGCCATCGGCTGCCAGGGCGGGCGCAAGGCCAACGTCCCCGGCGAGGACGCCGAGGGCGTGATGACCGCCGTGGACTTCCTGCGCACCGTGGGCGGCGACGAGAGCTATCCCGTTCAGGGCAGGGCCGTGGTGGTGGGCGGCGGCAACGTGGCCATCGACGTGGCCCGCACCGCCGTGCGCTGCGGGGCGGATAGCGTGAAGATGTTCTGCCTGGAGCCCCGGGAGAAGATGCCCGCCTCCGAGGAGGAGATCGAGGAGGCGTCGGAGGACGGCGTGACCATCGACTGCGGCTGGGGCCCCAAGGAGATCCTGACCGAGAACGGCAGGGTCACCGGCGTCGTCTTCAAGAAGTGCGTCTCCGTCTGGGACGCCGAGGGCCGGTTCAATCCCAGCTANGANGAGNANGATACCNTNACCNTNGCCTGNGACCGGGTGTTNCTCAGCATCGGNCAGGCCATTGTCTGGGGCGATNTGCTNAAGGGNAGCAAGGTGGAGCTGGGCCGCGGNAACGGNGCNGTNGCCGACAAGCTGACCTANCAGACCGCCCAGCCCGACNTCTTCGTGGGCGGCGACGTGTANACCGGNCCCAAGTTCGCCATCGACGCCATTGCCGCCGGCAAGGAGGCCGCCGTGTCCCTCCACCGGTTCGTNCAGCCCAATACCAGCCTGACCATCGGNCGCAACCGCCGNGAGTTCATCGAGCTGGACAAGGAAAACGCCCTCATCGACATCCACTACGACACCGCNCCCCGCCAGAAGCCCGGCTACAACGAGGCCCTGCGCCGCACCTTCCGGGACGGCAGCGAGACCTTCACCGAGGAGCAGGTCAAGGCGGAGACGGCCCGGTGCCTGGGCTGCGGCGCGTCCATCGTGGACCCCAACAAGTGCATCGGCTGCGGCGTGTGTACCACCAAGTGCGGCTTTGACGCCATNCACCTCCACCGTGAGCGGCCCGAGTGCAGCACCATGATGAAGGCGGAGGACAAGATGAAGGCCATNCTGCCCTACATGGTCAAGCGGGANCTGAAGATCAAGAAGGCCGCGAAGAAGGGCAAGTAAGCCATGCACGAACTGGGAATNGTGTTCCACGTCATCAAAATGGNGGANAAGGCGGCGGAGGANAACNNGGCNGAACAGGTGGCCTCCGTCACCNTGCAGCTGGGCGAGGTCTCCGGGGCCATCCCCCACGAGCTGACCAGCTGCTGGAACTGGGCGGTGAAGAAGACGGAGCGGATGNNGGAGGCCGANNTGGTCATNGAGACCATCCCCGCCGTNACCTTCTGCGAGGACTGCGGNCAGACCTATCCCACCGTGCCCCAGGGNAAGANCTGTCCCCNCTGCGGCAGCGGGNNNACNTACCTGANCNNGGGCAATGAGATCCAGCTGAAAGAGATCGCGGTCACGTGACGGGAGGACNANATGGAGCAATATAAGGTAATCGANATCAAGGAGAGCGTCTTCGCGGACAACNACCGNGAGGCGGANCGCNTCCGGGNGTCGCTGAANCNGGAGAANACATTTCTGCTGAACCTNATGTCCTCCCCNGGCTCGGGGAAGACCACCACNCTGCTGCGGACCATCGAGGGGCTGAANNANNNNCTCCGCATGGGCGTGATGGAGGCGGACATCGACTCCGACGTGGACGCGGCGGCNATNGCCNNGGCCGGNGTNAAGAGCATCCAGCTCCACACCGGCGGCATGTGCCACCTGGACGCGGGCATGACCGANCAGGGCCTGCGGGAGCTGGGNACGGNGGAGCTGGACCTGGTGGTGCTGGAGAACGTGGGGAACCTGGTGTGNCCCGCCGAGTTNGACACCGGGGCGGTGAAAAACGCCATGATCCTCTCCGTGCCCGAGGGCCACGANAAGCCCCTNAAGTATCCNCTGATCTTCACGGTCTGCGANGTGCTGCTNATNAACAANATCGACGTNCTGCCNTATTTCGACTTTGATCTGGAGAAGGTCCGGGAGTATGCCCANATGCGCAACCCCAGGCTGAAGATNTTCCCCATNTCCGCCAAAACCGGCGAGGGGATGGACGCCTGGACGGNNTGGCTGANNGAGCAGGTCCGGGACTGGACCGANAACTGACAACGTGTGTTTAAAACTNCCGGGCCGGAGGNGTCCGGCCCGGNAGAAAAAAGAGAAACAGGAGGANTTTATCTATGTTATTCCAGGTTTACGGCGATGGAGCCGGTTGGCAGCTGCTGGGGTGGCTGCTGGTATTTACGGGACTGGTGCTGGCCAACGAGATTGCCCGGCGGACCANGCAGGGCGGGATTTTCTGCTTTNTGATCCTGCCCGGCGTGCTGACGGTGTATTTCATCTCNATNTACGTCTGCGCGGCCATGGGNATGGANTGGGCCCTCAACAACCAGACCTACGTCCANATGAACAGCTGGTTCCACTACGCCAANNTNTACGCCGCCACGGCGGGGTGCATCGGCTTCATGATGCTCAAGTACAAGTGGAACATCGGNANNACCGAGTGGTTCAAGGTGTTCCCCTTCGTCATCGTGGCCATCAACATCCTNATNGCCGTGGTCAGCGACTTTGAGTCCGGCGTCAGGGGCNTNNTGGCCCTCCGGCAGTACGGNGACCGCTGGTGGCTGTCCAGCGAGAACGTGTGGCTGTACGGCGGCTGGTGGAACTGGGTCAACGGCCTGGCCGGAATTGTCAACATCTTCTGCATGACCGGCTGGTGGGGCATCTACACGTCCAAGGACAAGAGGGATATGCTCTGGCCGGACATGACCTTCTTCTACATCCTGGCCTATGACCTGTGGAACTTCGAGTACACCTACAACAACCTGCCCACCCACGCCTGGTACTGCGGCCTGGCCCTGCTGCTGGCTCCCACCTTCGCCAACGCCCTGTGGAACAAGGGCGGCTGGATCCAGAACCGGGCCCACACCCTGGCGCTGTGGTGCATGTTCGCCCAGGTGTTCCCCCTGTTCCAGGACGCCAGTCGGTTCTCCGTGCTGCCGGTGCTGTATACCGACGGTGTGATGAACGCGGCCGTGCGGCCCACCGGCGCCGATCCCACCATGCAGGGCGTGGTCGCGGTGCTGGCGCTGATGGTCAACGTGGTGGTCCTGGGGATCATCATCAAGCGCTCCATCGAGCAGAAGCGGAATCCCTACAAGCAGGAGATTTTCCGGGATCAGAAGGACTTCCAGGCGGCTCTGGCCCGGGCGGGGAAGTAAGAACCGGGATTGGCCGCTCAGCGCGCGCGTCCCGGCGGGGAGCAAAATCACCAAAAACCCTGTTAAAGTTTTGTCAATATGCCTATTGCGTTTTGTCCCGGGATATGCTATGATAACAATGTCAAAAGGGAGTAGTTCCTGAGGCGGCGCAAATGTCGCCTGGGCGCGCAACCGTCAGGACGATACATTCAGTATCCGGGACGCGCGGAGGTCTCCAGCTGGGACTTTAACGAGACTTTTACCGCAAGGTAGGAGTCTCGTTTTTTCGTACCCGGGTGCGGAGAAACGGCTCCCCGCTGACAGCGGAGCAGAAACAGAAAGGGATATTTTAAGGAGGAAAAAACATGCCTAGTCTGACAATTATTTTGCCGATCGTGATCGTCCTGGTTGTCCTGCTGCTGTTCTTCATGGGCTACCTGAAGGCTCCCCCGGATACGGCGTACATCATCTCCGGCCTGGGGCGCAAGCGCATCCTCATCGGTAAGGCCGGGTGGCGGGTGCCCTTCTTCGAGCGGGTGGATAAGCTCTCCCTGCGCATCATGCAGGTGGACGTGAAAACCAGCGAGGCGGTGCCCACCAACGAGTTCATCAACGTCACCGTGGACGGCGTGGCCAACGTGAAGATCAGCTCCGACCCGGAGCTGCTGAAGCTGGCTGCCGAGGCCCTGCTGGGCAAGCGCCCGGAGGAGCTCATCGGCCTGGTCACCCAGGTGCTGGAGGGCAACATGCGCGAGATCGTGGGCTCCGTGGGGCTCAAGGAGATGGTCCAGGACCGCCAGGGCGTGGCCCGGAAGATCACCGAGAACGTGGTCCCCGACATGCGCAAGCTGGGTCTTGAGGTGGTGAACTTCAACATCCAGAACTTCAAGGACGGCGCGGGCACCATCGAGAACATGGGTATCGACAACGTGGAGCAGATCCGCAAGAACGCCCAGATCGCCAAGGCCAACGCCCAGCGCGACATCGCCATCGCCACCTCCCAGGCCCAGCAGGAGGCCAACGCCGTGAAGGTCCAGGCGGAGAAGATGATTGCCGAGCAGGACGCCGCCCTTGCCATCCAGCAGGCGGAGATGAAGGTCAAGGCCGACACCAAGAAGGCCGAGGCCGACGCGGCCTACTCCATCCAGCAGGAGACCCAGCGGAAAACCATCGAGGTAACCAAGGTCAGCGCCGACATCGCCCGGAAGGAGAAGGAAGCGGAGCTGGCCGACAAGGAGATCGCCATCAAGGAGCGCCAGCTGGACGCCGAGGTCCGCAAGCAGGCGGATGCCATGAAGTACAAGGCCGAGAAGGAGGCCGAGGCCGAGCTGGTCCGCCGCCAGCGCGACGCGGACGCGAAGGCCTACGAGGCCATCAAGGAGGCGGAGGCCCGCAAGGCCCAGGCCGAGGCCACCCGCTTCTCCATGGAGCAGGAGGCCGAGGGTATCCGCGCCAAGGGCCTGGCGGAAGCCGAGGCCATCGAGAAGAAGGCGGAGGCCCAGAAGAAGATGGGCGAGGCCTCCGTGCTGGAGATGTACCTGGACGCCCTGCCCGAGGTGGTGAAGAACGCCGCCGCGCCGCTGGCCCAGACCGACCGCATCGTCATGTACGGCGACGGCAACTCCACCAGACTGGTGAAAGACGTCATGTCCTCCGCCAGCCAGGTGATGGACGGCGTGAAGGAGTCCACCGGGCTGGATCTCACCGCCCTGCTGGCGGGGGTGGTAGGCGGCAGGATGGCCGCCAGAGAGCCCGTGACCGTAGAGGTCAAGCCCGCCGAGGCCCCTGAGGCCAGGGCCGCTTCCAGTCAGGAGAAGGACCCGGGCGGCGAGGTGTAACCGCGCTGTAAAAGCAGAAAAGCAGAAGGGGGAGGGCCGCGGCCCTCCCCCTTGTTTTCCTCTTGTTTTCAAATTGTTTCCGGATTGACTTTAAAAAGATGCAAGAATGATACAACCATCTGTAAAATAGTCTTTGCAGGGTGGAACTATCCGCCCTCAGACTGCGTCTATACCCAATGAAACCGTCATCGGTAAAAACAAACGCTGTATGACATATATGGATGAGGAGGAACTGTCTATTATGAATCGATCCGGAAAAAGAAGCGCGGCGCTGCTGCTGGCCTTATGCCTGCTGCTGGGCCTGCTGGCGGGATGCGGAAAAAAGAATAATGCCCAGCAGCTGTCCGCGACGGTCTATGTACCCAAATACCTGGACCTGGACCTCAACCTGGACTACGTCCGGGGCGGCTGCTCCGATGGGGAGTACATCTATCTGATCGGCCAGAAGGAGAACCAGCTGGACCGGAAGGACCCCGAGACCGGGGAGAGCTACACCTACTGGGAATACATCTACGATATCTACCGCGTTTCCCTGGAGGACGGCGCGGTGGAGACGCTGCCCAATTATGAGGCGCCCTCTATCCCCGAGGGGAAGGACGGCAGCGCCTACATTGAGGACATCGCTGCCGTCGGAGACGGCACCTTCTGGGTCAGGGAGTGCACCTATATCTGGGGCGACCTGGATGTGAAGTACCCCGTGGTGGACGACGTCTTTACGGTGGCCGCTTCCAGCTCTGTGGTATCTACTTCCGGCTCCGCGCTGGTCTATGCGCAGCCCGAGGCGGAGGTGGCCGAGCCAGAGTCCGAAACGGAGGATGCCGGAACAGAGGACAGCGAGGCGGAGGACGCCGATGAGCCGGAGGACGCCGCGGCGGATACGGATATTGCCGTTGATATGCCCGTTCCCACTGAGCCGGACTCCTACGAGCGGCAGGAGGTCGTCGTCCGCCGCCACCTGGACGCCCAGGGCAATGAGCTGGAGCGCATTGACATCTCCGATCTCCAGGAGACCCTGGCGGACGTGCTGGAGGATGACGCGTATATCTACAGCACAACCTTTGACAGCGCCGGCAATCTCTACGCGGTCACGGACAGTAAGATCTACGTCCTGGACCCCCGGATGAACCTGCTGTTCACCGTGGACGGGAAGGACCTGTGGTCTGAACTGATCCCACTGGGCAACGGCACTGTGGGGATGCAGAAATGGGACTATGACGAAGCCACCGAGACCAGCACCAACAAGCTGCTCACCATCGACTCGGAAAAGCGGGACTGGGGTCCCGAGTACATCCTGCCCAGCAACGTCTATACCTTCTATCCCGGCGGCGGGGAGTATCTCTGCTACTACCGGGTCAATGACGCCATTTATGGCTGGAAGGGCGCGTCCAGCGGGGACGCGGACGGGGCCGTGATCGAGGGCGAGCGGCTGTTCTCCTGGATCGAGGCCGACATCAACAGCAGCGACGTGCGCAGCTTCTTCTTCCTGCCGGACGGCCGGGTGGCGGCCATCACCCAGGAGTGGCCGGAGGACGGCAAGGGCGGCGCGATCATCAGCGTGATCCTCATGACCGCCACGCCCCGGGACCAGCTGCCGGAGAAGACGACGCTGATCTATGGCACCATGTACCTCAGCTACGACGCGAGAAGAAAGATCATCGACTTCAACAAACGGAGCGAGACCCACCGCATCGAGGTCAGGGACTACTCCGAGTACGTTACCGACGGCAACGACGACGGCGCGGCGCTGCAGAAGCTGAACACCGAGATCATGGCCGGTACCATACCGGATATCCTGGACACCAGCAATATGCCCATACGGCAGTACGGGGCCAAGGGCGTTCTGGAGGACCTGTGGCCCTACATCGACAAGGACCCCGACCTGGGGCGGGACGCCCTGATGCTCCGTCCCCTGGAGGCCAACCAGCAGGACGGCAAGCTCTATGAGATTTTCGGCGACTTTTACATCCGCACGGCGGTGGGCCCCGGCAAGATCGTGGGCGACCGGACCAGCTGGACCCTGGCGGACCTCCAGGAGGCGCTGGAGAGGATGCCCGAGGGCTGCTCCATCTTCGGCCAGTCCGACACCAAGGACGGGATGCTCGGTTCGGTGCTGGCCATGAACATGGACCAGTTCGTTGACTGGGACACCGGCGAGTGCTTCTTCGACGGCGACCAGTTCAAGGCCATGCTGTCCTTCTGCAACAGCTTCCCCGCCGAGTTCAACTGGGAAAATGTGGACTGGGAGACCTGGGAGGACGACGACGTCCGGATCATGAACGGCAAGCAGCTGCTGGCCCAGTACTATATGGGCGGCTTTGACTTGGACGTCCAGCGCCTCGCCGCCGTCTTCAACGGCGACTACAGCTATATCGGCTATCCCAAGGAGGACGGCGGCTGCGGCAGCACATTCAGCACCGGACGGGGGATCGCCATGAGCGCCTCCTGCAAGGACAAGGACGGCGCGTGGTCCTTCGTCCGCCAGGTCCTGCTGCCCCAGATCGAGGTGGAGGAGATCGCGGATGGAAACAGATACTATTACTACGGCAGCTTCCCCATCAACAAGTCCGACTTTGACAACATGGTGACCCAGGCCCTGACGCCCCAGTACGAGACCGATGAGAACGGCGATCCTCTGCTGGACGACGACGGCCAGCCCATCCTGGTGGATTACGGCTCCATGTGGGTTGGCGACGGCGTGGAGGTCCCCATCCGTCCCGTCAGCCAGGAGGATGTGGACAGGATCATGGAGCTGTACGGCGCGGTCGATTCCGTCTACCGCTATGACGAGAAGATCTACAACGCCGTGCAGGAGGTGGCCAGCCAGTATTTTGCCGGAGACAAGCCCCTGGACGACGCCGCCATGCTGATCCAGAGCAAGGTGAAGCTGTACGTCAACGAGAGCAAATAAGGGCCGCGGCAGAAAAATTTTTGCTCAAATTTCAAAATTCTTAAAAAAGAAAACAAAAATGACAAGAGTAAGATGCAAAAATGATGCAAGAAGCTGGTAAATATATAGCAGCGACAAAAGCAAGGAGGAAATTTTCCGATGAGAACGTATGGGAAACGGGCCCTGGCTGCGCTGCTGGCCCTGTGCATGCTGCTGGCCTTGGCGGCCTGCGGGAATAAGGAGGTCGATGCCGAGCGGGTGTACGTGCCCGAGTTTCTGAGCCTGGACCTGGAGCTTCTGGGCAAGGACTTCTATCTGAGCAGCGGCTGCACCGACGGAACCAACGTCTATCTGCTGTGCCATGTGTACCCCGACTATGAGGCCGGGGAAGAGGGGGAAGGCCGGTACACCGTCGTCCGCATCCCCCTGGACGGCGGCGAGCCGGCGGAGCTGGAGAACTTCGCCCCCGCCGAAAGGCCGGAGGGCTACGACGAGGGCAGCGTCAGCTATGATGATTTCCATGTGGGCGCGGACGGATCGCTGTGGGTGGCGGAGAGCGCCTACGCCTACAGGTACGATCTGCCGGAGGACTTCGATCCCGAGACGGACTACGCCTGGAATTATGATGTGCTGGAGAACGTGGAGCTGAATTATCAGGTCCAGCTGGACGCCACCGGCGCGGAGATCACCCGCATCGACACCAGCGGCCTGCGGGAGAAGGCGGACGTGGAATATTTCTACGGCGGCGGCACGGTCATTGATCAGGACGGGGACATTTTTGTCTGCTCCGACGGCAAGCTGGTGGTGCTGGATTCCGCCATGAACGTCCGCTTCACCGTGGAGGATGAAGGCCTCTGGGGAGGTGACCTGGTGCTGCTGTCGGACGGAACCGTGGGCGCTCTGGTAACCGTCAGCGATACCATCAACAATACGTATTCCCGCCAGGTGCGCGCCGTTGACAAGAGCACCAAAAAGTGGGGCGAGTCCTACGAGCTGCCCCAGAACGTCTATAGTATCTACAACGGCGGCGGGGAGTATCTCTTCTACTACAAGAACGGCGAGGCCCTGTACGGCTACAGGTCCGAGGCGGAGGAGGGCGCTGAGCGGGGCGAGCGGCTGCTGAGCTGGCTGGACGCCGACATCGACTCCGACAGCATCGAGTTCTTCTCCTTCCTGAAAGACGGCCGGGTGGTGGTCATGACCCGCTCCTGGTACAGCGGCGGCGGCCCGGAATATAATCTGGCCATCCTCACCGCCAAAGACCGCTCCGAGATCCCGGAGAAGATCACCCTGACCTACGCCACCATGTACCTGGGCCAGGATGAGCGCAACCGGATCCTGGACTTCAACAAGAACAGCACCACCCACCGCATCCAGGTGACGGACTACTCCGAGTACGCCACCGACGAGGACTATATGGCCGGCATCACCAAGCTGAACGCGGAGATCCTGGCCGGCAAGGTGCCGGACATCCTCAGTGTGGACAGCCTGCCCCTGCGGCAGTACGGGGCCAAGGGCGTTCTGGAGGACCTGTGGCCCTACATCGACAGCGACCCCGAGTTGGGCCGGGAAAAGCTGATGGACCGGGTGTTCGCCGCCGCCGAGCAGGACGGCAAGCTCTACCAGGTCTTCGACAGCTTCTCCATCCAGACCATCATCGGCGCCACCGACGTGGTGGGCGAGAACATGGGCTGGACCATGCAGGAGTTCCAGGACGCGCTGGCCTCCATGCCCGAGGGATGCAGCCCCTTTGGCGTGGGCAGCACCAAGAGCGGCATCCTCAGCACCATGCTCTCCCAGAATCTGGACAGCTTTGTCAACTGGGATACCGGGGAGTGCTTTTTTGACGGCGACAATTTCAAGACCGCCCTGGCCTTCTGCGACACCTTCCCGCTGGAGTTTGACTACAGCACCTATGAGTACAGCAGCGAGGACAGCGACACCACCCGCATTGCCGAGGGACGGCAGATGCTGACCCAGGCGTACCTGAGCGATTTCCGCTCCTTCCAGCGGTACGAGGCCATGTTCGGCGGCACGGACGCCCTCCAGCACTACTACCTGAGCTACAATTACGGCCCCAACGGCTACACGGTGGAGGTGACCGACGCGCCGGTGGTGGACGAGTGGGGCGGCACCAACGAGTCCAACCGCGTGATCCCCGGCCGCTACGTCACCTTCAAGGGCTATCCCACGGAGGACGGCAGCTGCGGCAGCACCTTCAATATCAGCGGCGGCCTGGCCATGTCCAGCGCCTGCGCGGATAAGGAAACCGCGTGGTCCTTCATTCGCCAGCTCCTGCTGCCGGAAGAGGATGAGGGCGGCTACTACATGCACCGCTGGAACTTCCCCGTCAACAAGGCGGACTTTGACAAGGTGGCCGAGGAGGCGATGACGGCGGAGTACATGACCGACGGCGAGGGCAACCCCGTGCTGGACCTGGACGGCAACCCCATCGAGGAGAGCCAGGGCGGCTGGGGTTGGGACGACATGATGATCGACATCCGCGCCACCTCCCAGAGCGAGTACGACCAGATCATGGCGCTGTACAACGCCATTGATTCGGTGTATAGTTATGATACGAAGATATTCGACATCGTTACGGATGTGGCGGACAGCTACTTCGCCGGCGACAGGTCCCTGGAGGATGCCGCCAGCCTCATTCAGAACCGGGTAAACACATATGTCAATGAAAGCCGTTAAGGAAAAGAAAATCAAACAGCCCAGACAGAGACCTCCCAGGGCGGAAAAGGCCGGGAAGGTCCGGGGCGCCTGGAACCGGGGCAACGACCATGTCCGGGACCTGATGCACTCCGTGGCCTTCCTGACCCCCAGCGTGACGGGCGTGGCGATATTTTTCATCCTGCCGTTTCTGGTGGTGGTGTACTACTCCGTCATCCGCTCGCCCATGAATCCGGACTTTGTGTTTCTGGACAACTTCCTTGCGGTGCTGAAGAACTCGTCCTTCCGCACCGCAGCCAAGAACACCGCTATGTTTTCGGCCATAGCGGTGCCTTTGGCCGTTGTGCTGAGCCTGAGCCTGGCGCTGATGCTGGAGTGCCGCATCCCGTGCAAGAGCCTGCTGCGCACCTTTTTCCTCAGTCCCATGATGGTGCCGGTGGCGTCGGTGGTGCTGATCTGGCAGGTGGTGTTCCACTACCGGGGGACGCTGAACGTGATCCTGGCGGGCTTCAATGTGGAGCCCATCGACTGGCTCAACAGCCGCTACTGCCTGCTGGTGATCGTGGTGCTGTTTCTGTGGAAGAACCTGGGGTACAACATGATCCTCTTCATGGCGGCGCTGAACAACATCCCCAAGGAGCTGCTGGAGGTGGCGGACGTGGAGGGGGCCTCCGCGGCCCACAAATTCTTCAAGATCAAGCTGCGCTACTTGTCCCCGACGGTGCTGTTCGTGGCGATCCTCTCCATTATCAACTCCTTCAAGGTGTTCCGGGAGATCTATCTGCTGACAGGGGACTACCCCTTTGACGGGCTGTATATGATGCAGCATTTCATGAACAATACCTTCAACAATCTGGATTATCAGAAGATGTCCTCGGCGGCGGTGCTGATGGCGCTGGTGATGGTGGCGCTGATCGCGCTGCTGTTCAAGGTGGAGGACGTCTTCGGAAAGGATGTTGAGGGATGAGTCCCGGGCGGGCCCTGGGCGGACGGCCAATACGAGTCTGGGCCGCGGCGTTTGATCAGGCCTGCCGCCCGGTGACGGGAAAAAGGATATTCCGGAGAGAATTGCTATGAAAAAGAAACGCTATTTCGGGCGCTTTACCCTGACGCTGCTGGCGGTGTTTTTCGCGCTGTGGTTTCTGATGCCTACGGTGCTGACCATCTCCAACTCCTTCATGACCCAGGCGGAGATCAGCTCCAACTACGGCAAGGTGTTCGCCAACGTCTCCGGCAGCGACGGAAAGGCCTACATCGCCGATACCGTCAACCTGAAGTTCATCCCGGACATGGTGAGCTTCAACCAGTACATAGCGGTGCTCATCCGCAGCCCGGACTATCTGCTGAAATTCTGGAACTCGGTGATACTGGTGATCCCCATTGTGCTGCTCCAGCTGGTGATCGCGTCCATCACCGCCTATGGCTTCACCCGGTGGCGGGGGAAAGTCAGGTCCTTCCTGTTTTTCTTCTACGTGATCCTGATGCTGATGCCCACACAGGTCACGCTGGTGCCAAACTATCTGGTCAGCGACTGGATCGGGCTGCTGAACACCCGCTGGTCCATCATCCTGCCGGGGGCCTTCGCGCCGTTTTCGGTGTTCCTGCTGACCAAATCCATGCGGCGCATCCCGGTGTCGCTGATCGAGGCGGCCAAGCTGGACGGCTCCAGCGAGTGGCAGATTTTTAAGGACATCTGCCTCCCCCAGTGCCGCAGCGCGCTGTACTCCATCGCCATTCTGGTGTTTATTGACTACTGGAACATGGTGGAGCAGCCCATCATCCTGCTGCCCAACGCGGATTTGCAGCCGTTGAGCGTGTACCTGTCCACCATCAACAGCAGCGAAGTGGGTCTGGCCTTCGCCATCGCTACCATCTATATGGTGCCGTCGCTGCTGCTGTTCCTCCACGGAGAGGATTACCTTGTGGAAGGAATTGCGCATCAGGGATCGGTGAAGGGATAAGGCATACATACTTTTTCTTGAAAGAAAAAGTATCAAAAAGAACTTTTTTCGGCGAAACTTTGTTTCGCCTGCCGGGTGGTTATTACGATGGACGTTTTGTCTGCGGACTGCCCGCGGCGCGAAGCGTCTGCTTCGCGCGGATGTTAGTGGTCTATAGTTGGCCGCACGGCTCATGCCGTGCTGGGGGGCTCCGCCGGGAAGCCCTGGTTTCTAATTTGACGGCGATCAACTCGAAAGGACGATAAAATCTATGGAAGTGAAGGAAAAATCCAAAAAGAGGGAACTGATTAAAACCATCGCCATCGTTTTTCTGGCGGTGCTGCTGGTGCTGACCTTCTTTTCCGGGACGATTATGAATTACTCCCTGCCCGAGGTGGCCACGCAGCTGGTTTCCTCCGGCACCATCAACGCCAAGATCCGCGGCAGCGGCACCCTGGCCGCCAACGAGAGCTATGACGTCATGCTCGATCAGACCCGGGAAATTCACTCCGTGTGCGTCAAGGTAGGCGACACGGTGGAACAGGGAGATCTGCTGTTCGTCCTGGCCGACGTGGAGAGCGAGGAGCTGAAAGCCGCTCAGGAAGCTTTGGACAAGGCCCGGATCAACTATCAGACCCAGGTACTCAACTACTCCAAGGAATATGCCGCCGATAATCAGGCGGTCAAGACCATCCGCGAGGATCTGGAAAAGGCCATCAAGGAGCGGGACGAGAATTTCGTGACCGATGAGGAAGTGTCTTTTGCCAAGGGCGATCTGGCGGCTATGGAGGCCAATAAGCGCACGACTGACTTCAACATAAGCGAGCTGGAGGCCCTGCAGACCGAAAATGACGAGTACAAAGAGGCCCAGGAGGAAGTCACTACGCTGAAAGGCAAGGTGGATGCCTTGACCAGTACGGTGGAAGGCTATGAGTCCCAGTTGTCCGGCCTCGACGGCTCTGACGCGGACTACAACGCAGTTAATACTGCGCGGCAGACGCTGAGTGAGGCGCAGCGCAAGTGGAATAACGATTACGATGCAAATGAAAATGCGTACAGGAATTTGATTGGAGCTGTAAATACGGCATACGGATGTAATGCCAGCAATGCTAAAAACATTACAGAAGCGCAATTTAATCAGCAAAGCAGCTACATTGACAGGTTCTTTGCAGATAATAAAGATACGGAAAACGATGAGATGGACATTGAAGAATGGACCCGTGTCTATGATCTGCTGGCCGCAGACATGAGCGCCATTGAAGCGGCGGAAAAGGCGTATAATCAGGCAGCTGCAAATGCCAGTCAGGCGGAAAACAACGCCGCAAATGACCGCTATGCCATCCAGAAAAAGCTGAACGATGCCCAATCCGACCTCGCGGTCGCCGAGCGGCAGCTGCGGGAGGCCCAGCAGCGGCTGGATGCCGCTTCCAACGCCAATACACAGCTGAAAGATACGATCAACCAGCAGAAGGCGGTCCAGCGGCAGCAGGAAGCGTCGATCACGGAGCTGAAAGATAAGGTAACCGAGCTGGAAGCCAAACAGACCGCCTACAAGACCGCTTCGGCCGCCGTGGACGAGAAGCAGCGCGAGCTGGAGAAGGCCCTCACCGGCGACGACATCGACAAGCAGCTCAACAACCTGAGTTTGCAGTCCATGAGCCTGGATATCCAGAAGCAGGAGGAGCTGGTGGAGAAGTATAAGAAGGATTCCACCGGCGCGGAGGTCATTGCGCCTGTCTCCGGCGTCATCAGTTCCATCGGCGTTTCCGCCGGCAAAAAGACCGAGCCCAGCCAGGCTCTGGCCGTCATTGACGTAGTGGACCGGGGATATACCATCAAGATCTCCGTTACCAACNATCAGNCCAAGCAGGTGAAGATCGNCGANACCGCCGAGGTGACCAACTACTACTGGGGCAACGACNTCACGGCNACCCTGGAGCAGATNACCNNCGATCCNGAAAGCGGCGGNCAGAAGAAGCTGCTGATCTTCCGCATCANCGGCGACGTCGATGCCGGGACCAACCTCAGCCTGTCCATCGGNCAGCGCAGCGCCANCTTTGACGCCATCGTGCCCAAGAGCGCCGTCCGGGAGGANTCCAACGGNAAATTNGTTNTGGTAGTNACCAGCANGAGNACGCCTCTGGGCAACCGNTATACCGCCACCCGGGCCGACGTCCAGGTGCTNGCGGAGGANGACACCAGCGCCGCCGTCTCCGGTCTGGCNTCCAATGANTACGTCATNACGACNTCCAGCAAGCCCCTCAGNCCCGGCAGNCAGGTGAGGATGGTGGANAACCCGTGAAAAAGGAACACCTCTTTCGNCGTATGCTGAACGCCGTCAAGGGCTTCGGCTTCAAGCAGTGGTTTCTGCTGNTNCTGAATATTNTGCTGGTCCTGGGGTCCGTTGGGTGNTTCCTGGGGCTGNGNNGGGTCAGCGGGACNCTGGAATCCCTTACCGCCGCGGNCCGNTTCCGCGGGGAGGGGGANNCCCGCTTNGCCCAGCTGGCCTGCTATCTCCCGGTGGACGACGGNAAGACGGAGGAGGCTNTCTTCTCTTTCCGCCNGGANCTGGAGAGCCAGATGGTGGAGCAGTCTCTGGAGGCCCAGGAGGGCGGNCGGCTGTANATCGACGCTTACAGCGGNACGGCNNCNGTCTCCATCAGTTCGGACAATGCCGGCAGCNCNACGGTGAAGGCCNTNGGGGTGGGGGGCGATTTCTTCTATTTCCACCCCCTGNNCCTCCGCGCCGGCGCGTATATCAAGNGCGANGACCTGATGGACGACCTGGTGGTGCTGGANGAGGAGATGGCNTGGCGGCTGTTNGGCGGCACGGACCTGGCGGGNNTGACCGTGAGCATCAACGGNACGCCCTTTGTCGTCTCCGGCGTNNTTNCCANGGAGACGGANTTTGCCACCGGGAAGGCGTACACCGGCGACGGCGGCGTATANATGTCNTTTTCCGCCATGAAGCGTCTGGTGNATTCCGCCGACATTACCGGCTATGAGATCGTNATGCCCAACCCCATCAGCGGATANGCCANGGGGATGCTGNNGGACAGTTTCCCNNTTGGGNACGGGGACGTGGTGGAAAATTCCGNCCGCTACGGCCTGCTCCATTTGTGGGANGTCATCAAGAGCTTCGGCCTGCGNTCCATGCGGANNAACGGCGTGATNTATCCCTACTGGGAGAACGCCGCGCGGCTGANNGAGGATTACGCGGCGCTGCTGCTGCTGTTGGGNGTGCTGCTGGCGCTGTACCCGCTGCTGACGGCGCTGNTACTGANGATTAAGGANATCCGCCGGGCGTACCGCTTCGCCAAGGTGAAGATCCCCGAGAAGGTGGACGAGGCGGTGGANAAGCACAGGGAAGAACGCNTGGAAAAGAAGNTTGAGAAAGAGAAGGAGGGGAAGCCTGATGGCGGATCTGAGCCTTCGTAAGGTAAAAAANGTATACGACAANACCGTGGTGGCGGTGCAGGCATTNGANCTGGAGATNGCCGACAAGGANTTTATCGTGCTGGTAGGNCCCTCCGGCTGCGGAAAGTCCACCACCCTGCGGATGGTGGCGGGGCTGGAGGAGATCACCGAGGGCGAGATCTACATCGGGGGCCGGAAGGTCAACACCGTGCCNCCCAAGGACCGGGACATCGCCATGGTGTTCCAGAACTACGCCCTGTACCCCCANATGACGGTCTACGACAANATCGCCTACGGGCTGAAGCTGCGGAANTTCCCCAAGCGGGTCATCGACCAGAAGGTCCGGGAGGCGGCGGAGATNCTGGATATCAGCGAGCTCCTCAAGCGCAAGCCCAAGGCNCTCTCCGGCGGCCAGCGCCAGCGCGTGGCCATNGGCCGNGCCATCGTCCGGGAGCCCCAGGTGTTCCTNATGGACGANCCCCTNNNCAACCTGGACGCCAAGCTGCGCAACCAGATGCGNTCNGAGATCATCAAGCTNCGCCAGAAGGTGAACACCACCTTTATTTACGTCACCCACGACCAGACCGAGGCCATGACCCTGGGCGACCGGATCGTCATTATGCGGGAGGGCTTCGTCCAGCAGGTGGGGACGCCTCAGGAGGTGTTCCACCATCCCGCCAACCTCTTCGTGGCCGGATTCATCGGCACGCCGCAGATGAATATTTTTGACGCGCGGCTGATCCGGGAGGGGAAGCGGTATTTTGTGGAGCTGGGCGGCGTGCGGGTGGAGATGTCGCCGGAGAAGACAGCCCGTCTGCTGCGGGCGGACGTGGGGAGCCAGCCGGTAAAGCTGGGCCTGCGTCCGGAGCACCTGACGCTGACGGACCGGAAAGACGCGGTGCCCGCCGCCGTGGACGTGTCGGAGATGATGGGCAGCGCGGTACATATCCACGTCAACGCCTGCGGGCAGGACGTGGTCATCGTAGTGCCTCTGGGAGAAGAGGAAGAGAGCGGGAGCATGCCCCTGGGGCAGCCGGTGCGCTTCATCTTCCGGGGCAGCGCGGCCCATGTGTTCGACCCGGAGACGGGGCACAATCTGGAGTATCCTCAGGAGAAGGAGCCGGAAGCGGCAGCGCGGCCGGAACCCCCGGCCGCGCCGGAGGCGGAGGCCGTATCCGCACCGGAAGCGCCCGCGGAGTCCGAAGCGCAGCCCGCGCCGGTGACGGTTCCGCCGGTGGATATCCCGCAGGAGGTATTTGACGCTCCCGCAGTTCCGCCGCAGGGCGATCCCTTTGCGGAGGACGACGAAAGCTGACAAATAAATCAGAAACGGCGGTCCCGCGGCGGGGCCGCCTTTTTTCCCGCGGGTATGCTTTCCCGGGTTGCAAAATGGGGAGAAATAGTGTATAACAGACCCAATGCGAGAACGCGGTATGGAGGAAGAAATGAATCAGCAGACGGGCATGATGGTACAGACGGAGGGCAGCCCCTGGAGGCTGCTGCTCCTGTTTTCCCTCCCGCTGATGGCGGGGAATATTTTCCAGCAGATGTATACCGTGGTGGACACCGCCGTGGTGGGCAAGGTGCTGGGGGTGGACGCCCTGGCGGCGCTGGGAGCGGTGGACTGGCTGAACTGGCTGACTCTGGGGACCATCCAGGGTTTCACACAGGGGTTCTCCATCCTTCTGGCCCAGCGCTTCGGCGCGGGAGATTACGGCAGGCTGCGCCATGCCATGGCCAACGCGATTTTTCTGTCAGTCCTCTGCGCCCTGGCAGTGACGGCGGGCAGCGAGGCTCTGGCGGAGCCGGTGGTGATCCTGCTGCGGACTCCGGAGGAGATCCGGCATATCTCCATGGCCTATCTGCGCCTGCTGTTTGCGGGACTGCCGGTGGTGACGGCGTACAATTTTGCCGCCGCCGCCCTCCGGGCGCTGGGAGATGGGCGGACGCCCCTGATTGCCATGGCGGCGGCGTCTGTGACCAACATTGGACTGGACTTTCTGTTTGTGCTGGGGTTCCGCTGGGGCGTCCGGGGGGCCGCTGTGGCGACGATCATCGCTCAGTGCCTGGCGGCGGGGTGCTGCGTCTGGCGGCTGTGCCGGATCGAGGCGCTGCGGCTGTCCCGGGAGGACTGGCGGATCGACCCTGCCCTGTGCGGGCGGCTGATGACGCTGGGGCTTCCCATGGCGGCGCAGAACATGATCATCGCCGTGGGCGGCATGATTATCCAGACCATCGTCAACGGCTTCGGCGTGGCATTCATCGCCGGTTATACCGCCACCAACAAGCTCTACGGCGTGCTGGAAATCGCCGCCACCTCCTACGGCTACGCCATGACCACCTACACGGGGCAGAATCTGGGAGCGGGAAGGCTGGACAGGATTTCCCGGGGAATGCGGGCCGGACTGGTGATCGCGCTGCTGACCTCGGCGGCGATTTCAGCGGTGATGTTCCTGGGCGGACGGTGGGTGCTGTCCTGCTTTATCTCCGCCGGCGAGGCCCAGAGCGGGGAAGCGCTGGACGTGGCCGTCCGGTATTTACATCTGATGCTGCTGTGCCTGCCGGTCCTGTATATCCTGCATGTGACCCGAAGCTGCATCCAGGGGCTGGGCAACACGCTGCTGCCCATGACTTCCGGCATTTCGGAGTTTTTTGTGCGCACCGGCGGGGCGCTGCTGCTGCCGGCGGTGATCGGGGAGGCCGGCGTGATGTGGGCGGAGGTACTGGCCTGGATCGGGGCGGATATTATTTTGGTACCCAGCTACTTTTATGTGATGGGCCGGACGCGGCGGCGTCTGGCGGAAACGGAGGAGGCGGCATGACGGAGAAAGTGACGTTGGAGCGGCGGGAGAATCTGCCCATGCCGCTTAATTATCTGGCCTCGGCGGAGGATCTGGCGGCGTGGTACGCGGGCGGGCTGCTGTGGAGCCTGGAGCATGGCGAGCGGACGCTCGCCATAAGCTGCTTTGATACCAGGGCGGCCTATGGGTTTGATATGAACCAGGCGGCGCAGGCCGTCCTTCGGGCGGTGACGGATGTGCTGTATGACCACCCGGAGGCAGAGGGGTTAAATATTCTCTGCGGCGACGAGGCCAGCTGGAGGGCGTATAATTTCTGGTGGAATATGCTGTATGCGGAGCATAAACCGGAGCATGAGCATTGATCTGCCGCCCCTGCGGGGCGGCCGTTGTTGCCAATCCCAAATTAGATTCGCCCTGCCGGGCGGGGGACGGGGGCCCCGCATTCCCGTGTATGAGGCGAAGCGTCTATCCAACAATGTTGTCGAGGGTCCCTACCGCGCCGCTTTGGGTTCTCCCGGGGCAGTCGCGTCAGACGGTCCCCCTTGCAGGGCAGTCCCCCTTTAACAGGGCGGCAGCCGGAGTTCTTCAAGAGCCAAGCCCCTAGAAGGACAACCTCCAACTCAGGGGCACCCAATCCCTCAAATCACAACCCAATGGCGACTAACCCCCGTAAAATACAAGGGATTCTTAAACCGTAGGTTTAAGCGCGTTTTTGCCTACTTTTGCCGCGAAGCAAAAGTAGGCGCGGGGTGTCCGGGGCTGCGTAAGCCCCGGGCTGCCGAATAGAATAATCTAAGGAAGCTCTGAATAAATCCCCGCGCCCGTCTTGACGGAAAATTTTCCGTCCTGCTTCGTTAAAAAATCTTGAAATACATCCAGTATTCCCGCGATTTTTTGCCTCGCAGGGCGAA
>JAAVHF010000032.1 GCA_014799845.1 Oscillibacter sp.
AGAAGAACTTTTGTCCGCAAGCCTTGCGGCTTGCTCTTGGTTGCGTCTATCGGAAGTGCTTACAATTCTAAAATGCCAAAGGGCGCGGTTCATACTGAACCGCGCCCTGAACTTTCATGGTCTAAATTTGGCCGCGTGGATCACTCCACGCTAGGGGGCCCCACTGAATGGCATTAGCTTCTGATTTGATGGCCTTCAAATCAGAAATTGGGTTTCTCGGCGGAGCCCCCCAGCACGGCGTGAGCCGTGCGGCCGAATTTAGACCATAAAAATGAGGGGGCGGAACAAAGTTCCGCCCCCATGGGCGCTATCAGAATCGCAGGCACTCCCAGCAGGAGCACCCGAAAGCAAGCCGCAGGCTTGCGGCAAAAAGTTCTTTTTGATACTTTTTCTTTCAAGAAAAAGTATGTACACCTTACTCCTGGGAAATATCCATCTCAAAGTACTTCATCGACAGCTCGCTCAGCGTGCCGTCCGCGCGAAGCTCTGCTAGGGCGTCGTTGATAGCGGACACCAGGGCGGTCTCACCCTTGGGGACGGGGATGGCGATCAGGGTGGATTCGGGGGCCAGGCAGGCGATCTTGATATCGGCGTCGGGGTGGGCTTTCAGGTAGTCGTAGTAGCTGACCTCGGCGTTGAGGGTGGCGTCGATACGGCCGGTGAAGAGGAGCTCGAAGGTCTGGTTCAGGTCGTCTACGCCGGTGACCTCCGCGCCGTACTTCTCCGCCAGCTTGGCGTAGGTGCTGGTGATGGTGTTGGCGGTGCGCTTGCCCGTCAGATCCTCCAGAGAGGTGATGTCGGTGTTGTCGTTCTTGACGATGACGGCGGTGCGGTCATAGGCATAAGCGTCGGTGAAATCATATTTCTGGGAGCGGTCCTCGTCAACGCCTACGCCGTTGACCATGATGTCATACCGTCCGGCATCCACGCCGGCCAGCAGGCCGTCAAACTCGCCTTCCACGAAGGTGGCCTTGACGCCAAGTTTCTCCGCGATGCGCTGGGCGACCTCTACGTCGTAGCCTACCAGCTGGTCGTTTTCGTCGTGATAGGTCCATGGGGCCCAGGTGCCCTCCATAGCGACCACGATCTCGCCTTTTTCCTTGATCTGAGAGAGGAGGCCGCCGGATTTTTCCTGGCTGCCGCTTTGTCCGCAGCCGGCAAGAAGAAGCAGTCCGGCCAGCAGCAGGGACAATAAAGATTTACGATTCATGATAAAGCATCTCCTTTATACGTTTTGTATTGGTTTATCTGCCATTTCGGCGGCGCGGATGGTTTGCAGAAACGCTTTGGAACGCTCCTCTCTGGGATTCTGGAAGAAGTCCCGGGAGGGTCCGGCTTCCACGACCACGCCGTCCTCCATGAAAATCACTTTGTTGGATACCGTCCGGGCGAAGCCCATTTCATGGGTGACCACCAGCATGGTCATGCCCTCGTCCGCCAGCTGCCGCATGACGGAGAGGACTTCTCCCGTCAGTTCCGGGTCCAGGGCGGATGTGGGCTCGTCGAAAAAGATGATCTCCGGTTCAGCGGCAATGGCCCGGGCGATGGCGGTCCGCTGCTGCTGTCCGCCGGAGAGCTGATGGGGATAATGGTCCTCCCGGTCGGCCATGCCCACTTTTTGCAGGGCTTTTTTGGCTATGGCCGCTGCCTGGTCTTTGGGCATTTTCCGGGCGACGGTCAGTCCCTCGGTGACGTTTTGCAGGGCGGTTTTGTTGCGGAAGAGATTATAGTCCTGGAACACGAAAGCCGTCTTTTTCCGCAGGCGGGCGATGTCCTTTTTGGACATATGGTCCAGTTGGAAGCTTTCTCCGTCAAAGGTCATGGTCCCGCCGCCGGCAGTCTCCAGAAAGTTGATGCACCGCAGCAGCGTAGTTTTGCCGGAGCCGCTGGGACCCAGGATGGCCACCACGTCCCCCTGCTCCACGTTGAGGCTGACGCCCCGCAGGACCTCCAACGGGCCGAAGGATTTTCGAAGGTTCTCAATTTTCAGCATCCTACATCACCTGCTCCCCGTAGATGTTCAGTTTTTTCTCCCCCATGCTTTGCAGCTTGGTCAGCACCGTGGAGAACAGCAGATAGATCAGGCCTACCTCTATGTACAGCGCCAGGGGTTCGAAGGTCCGGGCCACGATTTTCTGGGCAGCCATGAACATCTCCGCCACGGTGATATTGGCGGCCAGGGAGGTGTCCTTCACCATGGCGATGAGGGAGTTGGACAGGGAGGGGAAGGCGGTGCGCATAGCCTGGGGCAGGATGATCCGCCGCATGATCTGCAAATAGCTCATGCCCACGCAGTACCCGGCCTCCAGCTGTCCCACCGGCACCGATTCCAGCGCCGCCCGGATGATTTCCGCGCAGTAGGCGCCCTCATTGAGGGAGAATACGATTACCGCCGCGGGAAAGGGCTCAATGACCACGCCCAGTTTGGGCAGGCCGTAAAACACCACGAACAGCTGCACCAGCAGCGGCGTTCCCCGGAACACCCAGATATAAAAGCGGCACAGCTGCCGCAGTACCCTGACTCTGGCGAACTGGATCAGGGCGGCGGTTACCGCGATGACCATGGCCAGGGAAAAGGAAATCACCGTCAGCGGGATGGTGACGGTCAGCCCCGGCAGCAGGATTTTCCAGAAGGAATCTGTCAGGATTCCCGCCAGACGTTCACTTATCATTGTGGGAAGCGCTCCTTTCCGTGCCGCGGCAGCGGTTTCCGCAGGCTTTTTCCAGCTGGTAACGGAGATGGTCCAGAATATCCAGCTTTTTCTGCTCGTCATGGACCCGCTCCAGCTGCCTGCACCGCTGGCAGCGCAGCAGGCACACCAGATCCTCCGGAGGCGCTGTCTCCAGCGCGGCAAGGAAGCGCTGGGTAAACTCCGCGGGACAGTCCGCTTCCCGCAGAAGCTCTTCGATTCTCGCCCGGCCCGGCAGAGGTTCCGTCATGTTCCATCTCCCCTTTCCGGGGGTTATTATAATCCGGCCGGGAAGAAATATCAAATGCTTATATCAAATAATCGATCATGCTTGACGGGCATGGCAATAGATGATATAGTGTGGAGAAAAAGGAGGCGGATGTGTATGGAACTGCGGGTGCTGCGCTATTTTCTGGCAGTGGCCCAGGAGGAGAGCATCTCCGGCGCGGCGGAATATCTGCACCTGACCCAGCCCACCCTGTCCCGGCAGCTGATGGATCTGGAGGAGGAGCTGGGGAAGAAGCTGTTCATCCGGGGCAGCCGCAAGGTAAGCCTGACGGAGGACGGCGTCCTGCTGCGCAAGCGGGCCGGTGAGATCATTGAGCTGGTGGAAAAAACGGAATCGGAGTTCTGGGGCACCGGGGAGGCTGTCGCCGGAGACATCTGCATCGGCGGCGGAGAGAGCGACGCCATGCGGCTGGTGGCACGTGCCGCCAGGGACTTGCAGAGGACCTTTCCCAATATCCGCTACCACCTTTTCAGCGGCAACGCCGCCGATGTATGTGAGCGGCTGGACCGGGGATGCCTGGACTTCGGCATCCTGCTGGAGCCGGGGGATCTGAAGCGGTATGATTACATTCGGCTGCCCGTTACGGACGTATGGGGCGTGCTGCTGCGGAAGGACCATCCATTGGCGGCAAAGGAGCGGATCTGTCCGGAGGACCTGCTGGACCAGCCGCTGCTGCTCTCCCGGCAGTCTGTGGGCAAGGACAGCCTCTCCGCGTGGTTCGGACAGGACTACGGCTCCCTGAATATCGCGGCTACGTACAATCTGATTTATAATGCTTCCCTGATGGTGGAGGAGGGGATGGGCTGCGCGCTGGCGCTGGACCGGCTGGTCAATACCACGGGGGACAGCCAGCTGTGCTTCCGGCCTCTGGAGCCCCGGCTGGAGGTGCGGCTGTATGTGGTGTGGAAAAAGTTTCAGGTTTTCTCCAAGGCGGCGGCAAAGTTCCTGTCCGCGCTGCAGGAGAAGGCGGCGGGATGGGAGGAGGACCGGCGCCGGATGCCTGTAACAGAATTGTAACTGGACAATTCTGTGAAATGTGGTATGCTGATAATAACAATCGTGAAAGGGTGAAAAAATGATCGGCTGATTTGATTTTCGTGTAACTGGACGCTTTCCTGGGCGCCGCGTGATGACGCGGGGCTTGGTTCCTGTTGCCGAAAGTCAGAAGATGCCGGGTCATTGGCGGTAGAATGCCGTCATGCCGAAGCGTCTCGCTTTGGCGCGCCCTTTGGGATTGTTCCTCCGTAATTGAGCAATAGTCCGGCAGTCCTCTTCTGCGCTTTCGGCATATCCGAAAGCGCCTTTTTTGTTGTCTGACAATGGATTGGAGGAGATGCCGTATATGCTGCAAGTGAAACATTTGACCCTGACCCACCGGAAGGACCTGCGGACCCTGGCGGAGGATTTTTCCTTCGTGCTGAACGACGGGGACAAGGCGGTGATCATCGGCGAGGAGGGAAATGGGAAGTCTACCATCCTGAAATGGCTGTATGACCCGAAGCTGGTGGAATCCTACTGTGAGTGGAGCGGAGAGGTGGCCGGAAATCCGGGGCCCATGGGCTATCTGGCCCAGGACCTGAGGGCGGAGGAGAAGGCGGGGAGCGTCTATGAATTCTGCGCCGCGTCGCCCTTCTTCTTTGACCAGAGCCCGAAGGAACTGGCGGATATCGCGCGGAAGCTGCGCTTCCCGGCGGAGGAGTTTTACAGCGACCGCCCGGTGTCCAGCCTGTCCGGCGGGGAGAAGATCAAGCTGCAATTGGGACGGCTGCTGTTTGGCCATCCGGCGGTGCTGCTGCTGGACGAGCCGTCCAGCGACATTGATCTGGAGACGCTGGAGTGGCTGGAGGAGTGGCTGAGCGGGTATCCGGGGACGGTGCTCTATATCTCCCATGACGAGGCGCTCATTGAGAACACCGCCACCATGGTCCTCCACATCGAGCACCCCCGGGAGGGCAAGCCGCCCCGGTGTACCGCCCACCGGCTGGACTATGCCGCCTATACCCGGCGGCGGACGGACGCCATCGCCGCCCAGACCCGGCAGGCCCGGAAGGAGAAGGAAGAGTACGACAAGAAAATGGAACGATACCGCCGTATTCAGCAGAGCGTGGAGCACGCCCAGGGGGCGGTCTCCCGCCAGAGCCCTGGCGAGGGACGGCTGCTGAAAAAGAAGATGCACGCGGTGCTGTCCATGGGGAGACGGTTCGAACGGGAGGCGGAAAACATGACCCGGCTGCCGGAGGTGGAGGAGGCGGTATTCCTGCGCTTCCCGGCGGGAACGGCGGTTCCGGCGGGGAAAACGGTGCTGGACCTGCGTCTGCCCCAGCTGCGGGCCGGGGAACGGCCGCTGGCGGAGGATGTGCGCCTGCACGTCTCCGGCGGGGAGAAAGTGGGAATTCTGGGACCCAACGGCGCGGGGAAAACCACGCTGCTGCGGCATATCGCGGAGGAACTGCTGGAACGCGGGGACCTCCATGCGGCGTATATGTCCCAGGACTATGCCGACACGCTGCCGATGGACAGTACGCCGGTGGAATATCTGGCCCCGGAGGGGGACACGGCGTCGGAGACGAAGGCCAGGACGTACCTGGGCAGCATCCGCTACAGCCGCCAGGAGATGGCCCATCCCATCCGGGAACTGTCCGGCGGGCAGAAGGCCAAGCTGCTGCTGACGAAGATGATGCTGGACGGGGTGAACGTGCTGGTCCTGGACGAACCGACCCGGAATTTTTCCCCTATTTCCGGGCCAAGGGTGAGGGAGGCGCTGGCGAACTATGAGGGGACCATTATCAGCGTGTCCCATGATAGAAAATTTTTGACGCAGGTGTGCAATAAGCTGTACCGGTTTACGGAGAAGGGGCTGGTCCCGGTGGAGCGGGAGGAAGTGATGAAGGAGGTTTCTTTATGAAAAAGGCCGCTGTTATGCTGTATCCGCTGTTTTCCATGCAGGAAATCAGCTGTACGACGGAGCTGTTCAAGTTCTATGATAAGGAGATCGTCACCTTTGCCGCGGGCGGGGAGGCGGTTAAAAGCGAGGACGGCTTCACTATCCTGCCGGATCAGCCCCTTGAG
Organism: Oscillibacter sp.; assembly: GCA_014799845.1. Taxonomy (GTDB): domain Bacteria; phylum Bacillota; class Clostridia; order Oscillospirales; family Oscillospiraceae; genus Pelethomonas. The sequence continues at coordinate 6,049 of JAAVHF010000032.1, forward strand.
GCGTTTCAGCGGGAGGAGTTCGACTGCCTGGTCCTGCCGGGAATCTGGGAGCCGCTGCCGGTGATGCTGGATGAGCGGAATATCCGGTTTCTGGAACGGTTCCGGGGAGATGGCGAGATCGTTATTGCCGCCATATCCTCCGCGCCGCTGCTGCTGGGGAAGGCGGGACTGCTGGAGGGAAAGCGGTTTACCCACGGGGTGTTTGAGGAGTTCCTGGATGCTTTCCCGGTGATGCCAAAGGAGGGGACCGTCCGCACGTTTTTAGTGGAGGACGGGAACCTGATTACCGCACACGGCGGGGCGTTCCGGGAGTTTGCGGCGGCTGTGGGCCGGAAGGTTGGGCTAGACTGTCCGGAAACCGTTTTTTCAGGGATGGCGGGAGAGGATTATGCGGAGGAGGACTTTATTTTCCATCTGCCGCCGGAGGATATGGCGGAGGCGCGGGCGTATTGGGACAGGTGCGTAAAGGAAAGCGCTATGTGACGGTTAGCCGCTCTATTTTGTTGTCAAGGTGCGCTTTGCACAACCTTTTGGGCAGCCCGGTGTGCGATCCGGTACCTGGATCGGGGTTCGACTTGCTTTAGTGCCTATAAACTCGGAGGTTTGTCTTCCCTCATCTTCAATTTGAAAAGAAAGGAAAGTTGCCGGGGAAAACGCAACCTCATGAGAAATTTTATGATCGACGGCCGGGCGCAGGGGCGCGGTCTCAAAACGAGCGCCGGGAGGACCCGAAGCAATGCGGTAGGGACTGCCGGCGACATCCTGAAAGAGACGCTTCGCCCGATACACGGACCGGAAGTCCGGTTCAGGCCGGACGGACTACAGGACAAGCGCAAAAATAAATTCCCCCGTAGTGTAAGGGATTCTTAAACCGTAGGTTTAAGTGACTTTTTGCCTACTTTTTGTTCACACAAAAAGTAGGCCGTCGTCCGGGCGCGGAAGCCCGGGGCTATCGTAGAGAAAAATTTGCCGTGCCGCGCGAAGCGCGGCAGAGAAGAAAGGAGCGATCCGGTTTGCTTAGACCTATCCACACTGCATAGCCGCGGCTATTGCAAATAAATAATTGAATGAATGTAATAGCCGCCGTATCAGAAAACAAAAAAGGAGATACGATGCGCTATTCGAACGAAAAAGAATACAAAATCATCCACAAGTGCGGCCGCTGCGGCCGAAAGATGACCTTTATCAGTACCAGACGCTTCCGCGTCAACGCGAATAAAAACAAGCTGGACGTCTGGCTGATCTACCAGTGCAAAAAATGCAGACACACACTGAATATCCCGATTTACGAACGCGTCAGCACGCAGAAAATCCCGAAAGAACTCTACGAGGGGTTCCTCGCCAACGACGAGGAGCTTGCCGTTCGTTTCGGCTCAGACGCCGCCCTGTTCAGAAGCAAAAATTTTATCACGGAAAAATAAAAAATCCCCTTGACCTTGACGCCGCGTCATGGTCTATCCTCAATTCCGGGAGGTGAAAGATAGGATGTATACCGTAAAGGAGCTGGCCCGTCTCACGGGCCTGACGCCCCGGACGCTGCGCTACTACGACAGCATCGGTCTGCTGTGCCCCCGGCGGGGCAGGGATAACGACTACCGCCTCTACGGAGGCGAAGAGGTGGACCGGCTCCAGCAGATTCTGCTCTATCGGGATATGGGCCTGCCCCTGGAGGAGATCAAAAATCTGCTGGATGCGCCGGGGTTCGACCGGGAGGCCGCCCTGCGGGAGCATCTGACGCGCCTCCGGGAACGGCGGCGGGAGGTGGACGCGCTGATCCGCGCCGTTCAGAACACACTGCACACTATAGAAGGAGGAACGACTATGACCGAAAAAGAAAAATTCGAGGGCATGAAACGTCAGGCTATGGAGGAGAACGAGGCGGCTTACGGCAGGGAACTTCGGGAGAAATACGGCGATGCCGCCGTAGAGGAGCACAAGACCCGGCTGTCCGGTATGTCCGAGCAGGAATGGGAGGAGACACAGGCAGACGAGGAGGCTTACAAGGCCGCTCTCCGCCGCGCCGTGGAAACGGGAGACCCCGCCGGAGAGGACGCCCGGGAGGCGGTCCGGCTCCACGCCGCGTGGCTGGCCCACTACTGGCCGGAGAGAAAAGTGACGCCCAAGGCCCATACCGGCATGGCGGTAATGTATACGCAGGATGAACGGTTTACCGCCTACTATGAGGAGGTAGCCCCCGGCTGCGCCGCCTTTTTTGAGAAAGCGGTGAAGGCGTATTATCAGCAATAGGCGGCGGCTTCCTGTAAAAGTACGGCTTGTGCTTCTTATTAAATTATAATATAATGCGGCAAACCCCGGAGGGACACACAGTCATGTGCGCCCCTCCGGGGTTGTTATTGGAAATGCAGGCCCGGGGCTCTGTTTTATCTGGCCAGGGTATCCAGCAGCTCCCGGCGGATGGTGAGAATCCGGGAGACATGGTAGTTGGTTACCACATCCTTTTCCATGACCGAGTCCAGGGCCCGGTTGTCCTCTACCTTTGCGCCGCAGGCGGTCAGACGGCGGCGGTTTTCCTCGCTCAGCCGCCCGGGACGGTCCAGCTGGGCCAGGACCTCCAGGTGGGAGACCAGTTCCCGGGCCTTGCGCTCGCAGGCCTGATACCGCTCCAGCGTGCGCTTCTGCCGCCGCAGATGCAGAATAAGGCGCTGGTTGGCGAAAATGGACAACTGGTGCTCCAGGGCGCTGATGCGGCCGTTCATGGCGTCCGCGTCGGGCAGATGGGTGTCCCCGTCAAACATGTCCTCCAGAAAGAGAAGCAGGTCCCTGTCCAGACCTACGATGGTATTCCGGATCTGATGGCTGTTGTCGTAGGGGAACACCAGCATATTGATGACCATGCCGACCCCCAGGCCGATGGCCGTGTCCCAGATCCGGCCCAGGGCGTAGGAGATGGGGGCCATCTCCGCGTCGGTGCATACCATGACCAGAATAAAGCAGGGCAGGGAGGGGGAAAAGGCGCTGGGCAGCAGCGTGTAGACCGTGATGACGAAGATGACGCCCAGCAGCACCGAGGCCAGCGGGTCCATCGGCAGCGCCACCAGCAGTACGCCCGTCAACGCGCCGAAAATCACTCCTACGGTCTGGGTGACGCAGGCCTCCAGAGATTCCTTGAAGGTGGGCTGGACGACTGCCATAGCACCCAGCATGGCGAAAATCAGCTTGGCGCTGGTCGCGCCGTAGGGCTCCACCAGGATCATAGCCAGGACAATGGCGATCGAGGTCTTGACAGTGCGCAGTCCTATGTGAATTCTGCGGCGTTTCATGGCGGTGGCCTCCTATGTGATAGAATTTTGCTATCATACCATGAATTTGCAAAACTGTCAAATGCCGGGAGCAGGCGGGAGTCGCGGCGCATACAATGAAGTGGGCGCAGGATTCTCTGGCGAGATACCCCGCCCGATTCCGCGCGGCCCGCGGGCCGCGCTGCTATGATACAGGGAGGAAATTCCCCAATGAGATATAACTGTTATGAACCCGACTCCTGCGGATGCTCCAATGATTGCGGATGCGCCGGTGATTGTGGCGGCGCCAGCGGCGTCTGCTGCATTCCCGGGCCTCCGGGTCCCCGGGGTCCCCGGGGCCTGCCCGGTCCTGTAGGCCCTATGGGTATGCCCGGCTTGCCAGGTCCCCAGGGCCCGACAGGCCCTGCCGGTCCTGTGGGTCCTGCAGGCGCAACGGGTGCTACGGGTGCTACGGGTGCTACGGGTGCCGCTGGTGCGGTGGGACCGACCGGCCCGACTGGGCCCGTGGGTCCTGCTGGTGCAACGGGTGCTGCGGGTGCCGCTGGTGCGGTGGGCCCGACTGGCCCGACAGGCCCTGCCGGTCCCGAGGGTCCTGCTGGTGCGGTGGGTGCCGCCGGTGCCGCTGGCGCAGAGGGTCCCACCGGCCCGACTGGCCCGACAGGCCCGACAGGCCCCGCCGGTCCCGAGGGCCCTGCTGGTGCGGTGGGCGCTGCCGGTGCCGCTGGCGCAGAGGGTCCCACCGGTCCGACTGGCCCGACTGGCCCTGCCGGTCCCGAGGGTCCCGCCGGTGCCGCTGGCGCAGAGGGTCCCACCGGCCCGACTGGTCCCACAGGCCCTGCCGGTCCCGAGGGTCCTGCTGGTGCGGCAGGTGCTGCCGGTGCCGCTGGCGCAGAGGGCCCCACCGGCCCTGCCGGTCCTGAAGGCCCCACCGGCCCTGCCGGTCCTGAAGGTCCGACCGGCCCGACTGGGCCTGCGGGCACGGTAACCCCTGCGGCTGCGGTGGCGGATGCCACTGATACTGACGACGTGGTTACCCAGTTTAACGAGCTCCTGGCAAATCTGCGGGCCGCCGGCCTGCTGGAAACCTGATTCCAAAGAGAGGGGACGGCGCTTTCGCGCCGCCCTCTCTCTATACCCAAGAAAGGATGCCCCATGAAAATTGTCGTATATGCCATATGCAAGAACGAAATACAATTCGTGGACCGCTGGATGGATTCCATGAGCGAGGCGGACTGTGTGGTAGTTCTGGACACCGGTTCCACTGACGGTACGGCGGAGGCCCTGCGGCGGCGCGGGGCGGAGGTGACGGTGGAAACAGTTTCGCCCTGGCGGTTTGACATTGCACGCAACCGCTCCCTGGAGTTGGTACCGGAGGATGCGGAAATCTGCGTCTGCACTGACCTGGACGAAGTATTCCATCCCGGCTGGCGGGCCGCGCTGGAGAAAGCATGGATCCCCGGCGCGTCCCAGGCGGCCTACCGCTACACCTGGAGCTTCACTCCCAGCGGGGGAGAAGGCGTGGTGTTCTGGTCGGAAAAAATCCACAGCCGCTACGGCTGGCGATGGGTCCACCCGGTTCATGAGGTGCTGCAATGGGTGGGAAAAGGCAAGCCCGGTATGAAAATCACAGCGGAAGGAGTCCAGCTGGACCACCACCCGGATCACGGAAAATCCAGAGGACAGTATCTGCCTCTGCTGGAACTGTCTGTAGAAGAGGACCGGTCGGACGACCGGAATATGCACTATCTGGGCCGGGAGTACCTGTACAAGGGCCGCTGGGATGACTGCATCCGCACGCTGCGGCGGCATCTGGCGATGCCCACGGCTACCTGGCGGGATGAGCGGTGCGCCTCCATGCGGTATATTGCCCAGGCGTACGCCCGGAAGGGGGAACTGTCCAAGGCCCGGGACTGGGGATTGCTGGCGGTCGCCGAGGCCCCGCACCTCCGGGAGCCCTACATGGACCTTGCCATGCTGCTCTACCAACAGAAGGAGTGGGAGGGCGTGCTGTACTTCACCGGCTGCGCCCTGCGCATCACGGAGCGGCCCCGGACGTATATCTGCGAGGCGTCCAGCTGGGGCAGCCTGCCTTATGATTTGCAGGCCATGGCCTATTACCACACCGGGCGGCGAAAAGAAGCGGCCCGGGCGGCCGAGGCCGCGCTGGCGCTGGAGCCGGATAACGAACGGCTGCGAAACAACGTCCGCCTGCTGACGGCGGCAGAATAGAAAACTGCCCCCGCGCAAGGCGGGGGCGGTTTCTTGTGCCCGGAGCCGAGAGGATCCGGCCGCGAGAAAGCTTGAAATTGGTCAGCCTCTCTCTCCCAGGTCGCGGACTACCTGCAAAATGTGTTCCGTCTGAGACGGGGTAAGCTTTTGCAGTTCACGCAGAAGCTGCCTGGAATTCTGCGGGGAAAGCGCCCCGGCATCAAAAAACTCCTGGGGCGTGACATCGAGAAACTCGCAGATATACAGAAAGCCCGTCATGGACGGCAATGTCCGGCGATTTTCGATTTTGTTGATATAGCTCTCGCTTTGTCCCAGGGACAGGCTCATATCCCGGGCCGAAATGCTCTTTTGCGTGCGCAGCTGCGCAATCCTTTCAGGAATCCATCTCAGGTAATCCATGTATCCACCCCCAGCTTTGTATATAGTATAAATCCAGTACTGTCAAAAAATGAGGAAAATTAAGATATGTTTATCTTTACAAAAAGACTTATAAGATATATAATGGAAAGAAACCGGGATTTATAGTCTATACAGCGGAGGAGTACATGATGGAAAACGATTGCAGATGGGGGAAATTGCTGGGGATCACGCTGGGACTGATCCTGCCGCTCTTTGCCGGATGTGGGTTCCTTCCGGATCTGATTCCGGGGAGAGAAGAAGCTGCGGGCCTTGCCAAACTGGAGATATCGCTTGACGCCGCTATGCCGGAGGGCGTGACCGTTACCTGGGACCCGTCGCTGGTGACGGTGGACAGCGCGGAGGTCAACGTGGGCAGTGATGCGGAAGGGGAAGGGAGCCGGATGGCCGTAACGGTGGAGCTGAGGCCGGTGGAGAAGTAGACGCGGCAGCCGCTCACATACCACCTCGGGAGATCCAGCGTGTGAGACGGTAGGGACTGCCGCTGACATCGGTGGATAGACGCTTCGCCCTGTACACGGGAGCCGGTCCGGTTTAGACCGGACGGATTACAGGATAAGCGTAAAACAAAATGACGCATTCGGGGATTCTCAAGGGGCTATGGCCCCTTGAGCGCGCTTTTGCCTTCTTTTGTCGCGTGACAAAAGAAGGCGCGGAGTCCGGGGCCGCGTAGGCCCCGGGCTATCGAATAGAAAATCTGCTGTGCCGCGCGCGGCGCGGCAAGAAGTAAGCAAAAAACTCCAGGCCCACAGGGCCTGGAGTTTTTTGCAATTTCAGAAATTACACCATTCTCGCGGTGCTGACCTTGACGCCGGGGCCCATGGTGGAGGCTGTCACGCAGCTCTTCACATACTGGCCCTTGGCGGCGGCGGGCTTGGCCTTGATGATGGCGCCCATCAGAGTGTTGAAGTTGTCGTTCAGCTTCTCGGGGCCGAAGGACACCTTGCCGATGGGGCAGTGGATGATGTTGGTCTTGTCCAGGCGGTACTCGATCTTACCGGCCTTGACTTCCTGCACGGCCTTAGCCACATCGGGAGTGACAGTGCCGGCCTTGGGGGAGGGCATCAGGCCCTTGGGGCCCAGCAGCTTACCAAGACGGCCCACAACGCCCATCATGTCGGGGCTGGCCACGACCACGTCGAAGTCGAACCAGTTTTCCTTCTGGATCTTCTCCACCATGTCCATCTCGCCCACGTAGTCGGCGCCGGCCTCACGGGCGGCGTCAGCCTTGTCGCCCTTGGCAAACACCAGGACGCGGACGGTACGGCCAGTGCCGTGGGGCAGGACCACCGCGCCGCGGACCTGCTGGTCAGCGTGACGGGAGTCAACGCCCAGCTTCACATGGAGCTCGACGGTCTCATCGAACTTGGCGGAAGCGGTCTTGCAGATGAGCGCAAAAGCGTCCTTGGCCTCGTACTGGGTACCCCGGTCGATCTGCTTGGCGCTGTTCTGATATTTCTTACCTCTAAACATCTCTCAAGCCCTCCTTTATTCACCCACGATGACGCCCATGCTGCGGGCCGTGCCGGCAATCATGCTCATGGCAGATTCCAGGCTGGCGGCGTTCAGGTCGGGCATCTTGGTCTCGGCGATCTTCTGCACATCAGCCTTGCTGATGGTGGCCACCTTGGTCTTGTTGGGCACACCGGAGCCGGACTCGATGTTGCAGGCCTTCTTGATGAGGACCGCCGCGGGAGGAGTCTTGGTGATGAAGGAGAAGGAGCGGTCAGAGTACACGGTGATGATAACGGGGATGATCATGCCCATGTCGCCCTTGGTGCGCTCGTTGAACTCCTTGGTGAAAGCGGCGATGTTCACGCCGTGCTGGCCCAGAGCGGGGCCAACGGGGGGAGCGGGCGTTGCCTTGCCCGCGGGGATCTGAAGCTTGACGTATCCTACGACTTTCTGTGCCATGTGAAGGCACCTCCTTGATAAAATGTGGTGGTAGCAGAACGTTTACCGCCTACAGCGGGGCGCTCCTCCCACGATAGCGGGGACCGCCATTGCCGTTTCAGGCCAACGTCCGGTCCCGGCAGACCCGCGGTCTGCCCCAATGCCGCGTTGCGGCGAAAAATGCTTGCTGAAATTTTGAGCGGTCAGGCTTCGCTTTCCACCTCGACCTGCTCCAGCTCCATCTCGACGGGGGTTTCCCGGCCGAACATGGAGACCACGACGGTGACCTTGTTCTTCTCCGCGTCGATCTCCTCCACCACGCCGGTGAAGGACTCCAGCGGACCGTCGTTGATGCGGACCCTGTCGCCCACCTTGTAGAGCACCTCGATCTCGTGCTTCTCCATGCCCCACTCCCGGACCTCTTCGTCGCTGAGGGGGATGGGCTTGTTGCTGGCCTCGCCGACAAAGCCGGTGACGCCGCGCACATTGCGCACCAGATGCCACGTATCGTCCGTCATGACCATCTTGATGAGCACATAGCCGGGGAAGATCTTCCGCTCCACCTCTTTGGCCACGCCGTTTTCGTTGATCTCGGTGACGGTCTCCAGGGGGATCTGGATATCCACGATCATGTTCTCCAGATGGCGGTTGGTGACGAACTTTTCGATGGTGGTCTTTACGGCGTTTTCATAGCCGGAATAAGTGTGGACAACATACCACTTTGCATTATCGGACATATCCTGCGCCCCTCTTACGCGGCGAACAGGTTGAGCAGGGTCTTGATGAGCAGAGCGGCAACGCCGTCAAAGATCCAGATGCAGGCGCCGAATACCACGCTGTACAGGATGACCGTACCGGTATTCTTGGCAACCTTGTTGGGAGTAGGCCATACGACCTTTTTCAGTTCGCTTCTCATTTCGCGGAACCAGCGGCCCCGGTCCTTCTTGACTTTCTTTTCTTCAGCCATGATGAATGTTCCTTTCCTAACTTCCGTTACTTGGTCTCAGAGTGGACCGTGTGCTTTCTGCAGAAGGGGCAGTACTTTTTCATCTCCAGACGATCAGGGTCGTTCTTCTTGTTTTTGACCGTGTTGTAGTTTCTCTGCTTGCACTCGTTGCAGCGCAGGGTGATCTTTACGCGCATTCCTAACGGCACCTCCTTATAGATGTATGCAGGCTCTCCGGCCTGTACCGAGATTTCGCAACGGCCGCATCGAGTGGCCGTACGAAATTCAATTCTGCATGACCGCTCAATGCGGCCATTGCAGAATCTTGATTGCCTCCCTGTTGGGGCAGGGCCGGCCTTTCACGCGGAAGCGAAAAACGCGCAAAAAGAAAACCCCATTTCCACAGGTAATGTCTACTATAACATGTATTTTCCCCAAGGTCAACAGAAATTTTACAATTCACCTACTTTTTTTTCCAGCGGATATATTGTATAATAAATCCGATTGCGGGCCGCGCCGGAACGCGGGCCGGGACGCCGGAAGAAAAGGAGGCAGGAAGTGCGCATATTGGCAATCGACTACGGGGACGCCCACACGGGGGTGGCGGTCTCCGATGCGACCGGCTTTTTGGCCGGGCATACAGAGGTGATTAATACCTGGCGGGAGGCGGAGGTGATCCGCCGGCTGGGGGAGTTGATCGAGGAATACGGAGTAGAAGAGATTGTGCTGGGGCACCCCAGGAATATGGATGGGAGTTTGGGGCCCCGGGCGGAGAAGGCGGAGGGCCTCGCCCTCCGGCTGAGGGAAGAATTTTCGCTTCCCGTGCAGTTGTGGGATGAACGGAGAACCACGATCGACGCGCACAATATTTTATTTTCTGCCGGGAAGAATGGGAAGAAGAGAAAAAAGGTGGTTGACGCCGTAGCGGCGGCGCTTATTCTGGAAGGGTACCTGACTTACCGGAAAGCGAGCATGTAATCTTTGCCGCCCTTCAGGCGGCAAACGGAAGTCGTTTCGATTTGATACCCCGGGGCTTTCCCAGCCCCGGACCCCGGGCCTACTTTTTGTGTGAACAAAAAGTAGGCAAAAAGTCACTTAAACCTGGCGGTTTAAGAATCCCTTATATTTTACGGGGGTTAGTCGCCATTGGGTGGTGATTTGAGAGATTGGGTGCCCCTGAGTTGGAGGTTGTCCTTCTAGGGGCTTGGCTCTTGAAGAACTCCGGCTGCCGCCCTGTTAAAAAGAGACTGCCNTGCAAGGGGGANCGTCTANCGNAACTGCCCCGGGAGNACCCAAAGCGGTACGGTAGGGGNTGCCNANNACATCNTNNNATAGACGCTTCGNCCCATACACGGGAGCNGGTNCNGTANNCCGGACGGACTACAGGACAAGCGCAAAACAAAACGACACATTCGGGGGATTCTCAAGGGGCTATGGCCCCTTGAGGGCACTTTTGGTACTTTTCCTGCAAGGGAAAAGTACGCCCNGTCGCGGCAGCGACAAAGTTAAGATAAGAATAGAGCCTCGCCGCCGCGCAGCGGCGGAAAAAGAAAGGACGTTCAATGAAGCAGTACATTAAGAGAAACGCCCCCCTCCTGGGGGTGCTGGCCCTGGCGGTCATCGTAAGCCTCTTCGTGATAGCCGCCCGCTGGCAGGTGGAGAACAAAAACAAAACCTATGACGTGGTCCTCGATTATATCGAGCTGGAGTGGCTGGCGGAGCAGAGCGACCACGATATTGCCTGGTGGCTGAACGAGTTCAGAGAAATGGGCATTACAAAGATCGGCCTGACGGAGGAAAACCTCACCACGCTGATGGAGGATTCCCCCATGAACGTGACCGCCACCATGATGGGCACGGTCATGCAGGACGCCGGCTGGCGGGACAATTATCCCCAATTTGTGGTGGACGCCGTCGAGAAGCGGGGCTATGACCGCTTCGACGTTATGGTGGAAATTACGGATACAGATGAGTATAACGCCAGCGCCTTCGTGGTGCAGGCCGTGGAGGACCGTTTCCCCGCGGGTTCCTATTTCTGCGGCGGCGCGGACGGACAGTCCTATATCTTCCTGGACGGTCAGGCCATTGACGCGCTGTACGGCGGCAACAGCAGATACAGCAGTACCCGGAACGCCGGCTTCGTGGAGCGCAGCGAAATCGTCTCCTCCAAACTCATGTATATCTCCCTGGGCCTTATGCCGGAAAAGGTGGAGCTGATCCAGTCCGCCGGACTGGAAATCATTCCCCGCACCATGTGCTATACCGGCCACAATAACACCCAGTATGCCCAGGCCGTGGTCCGGGGCTATGAGAAGTACGGCATTACCCCCGCCTATGTGATTGCCGGCGGCGAGGCCGTCATCGGCTATGACGACGGCGGCGACTTTGCCCTGGAGTATCTTCGGGACAACCAGATCACCATTGGCCTCATCGAAACCAACGTCCAGCGGGAGAATATCATGCAGTCCGGCGTGGGCAGCGCGGCCATTGCCACGGATTACAACACCGTGCGCGTATTCTCTATGTGGGATTATCTCCAGTACCGCTATGGATACTTCGGCTATGAGGGGGCGGAGGAGATCGAAAACGCCCTCTACCGGGCTGTCGTGGAGCGGAACATCCGCGTGATCTACTTCAAGCCTATCAAGCAGACCGACGACCGTCACGTCTATATCACCGACGTGGAGGTCTACCGGGATCTGTTCAGCGGCCTGAACCAGCGGCTGGCCGCCCACGGCATCTCCATGGGACGGGCCTCCGTGATGGAGAATTATCAGGTGCCGTCCCTGGCCCTGCTGGCGCTGGGCCTGGGCGCGGGCGTGGGCGGCGCGCTGCTGCCGGATACCTTCCTGCCCATGAAGCGGAAATGGACCCTGATCCTGGCGGGCGCGGCGGTGGTCTGCGTGGCGGGCGCGTGGCGNGTGATGCCCAATACCTACCGGCTGCTGGCCAGCTTCGCCAGCGCGGTGGTGTTCGCCTGTCTGGCGGCGGCGTTCTTCCTCATGGCCGCCAAGCGGACGGGAGAAAAGCTGGAAAAGTATGCCGGCCTGACNAAGATCCTTCCCCGGTGCATCGCCATTCTGCTCATTGCCGTGGGCATCTCCCTGGCGGGGGCCATGCTGACNGCCGCGCCCCTCAGCTCCACCGACTTTATGCTGGAGCTGGGCATCTTCCGGGGAGTCAAGGCGGCCCAGCTGCTGCCGCTGGCNTTCTTCTGCCTGCTGTTTTTGTCCTACTACGGGCTTTTTGACAAGAAACGGAAGAGCAATTACCTGGATCTCCGGGACATCGTGACCGCCTTCCGGTGGAACATCCCGGTCTGGGCGCTGTGCCTGGCGGGCGTGGTGGGACTGGTGGGCTACTACTATCTGGCCCGCACCGGACATGAGACCAATGTGGCCGTCTCCGATGTGGAGATGATCTTCCGCAACGACCTGGAGACCATGCTGCTGGCCCGGCCCAGGACCAAGGAGTTCCTGGTGGCCTTCCCCGGCATCATGCTGGCGGTGTACTGCGCCGTGCGGCGGCTGCCCTTCTGGACGGCGCTGTTCGGCCTGGCGGGCACCATCGGCCTGACCAGCGTATGCAACACCTTCATGCACATCCGGACCCCGCTTTATCTGGGCTTTGTCCGCACGGCGTACTCCCTGGTGCTGGGGATCGTGATCGGCGNGNTCTTTATNGTGTGCTTTGAGATGCTNCTCCGGATCACCCGCAGGNTGATGAAATTATACGTGAAGGCGGATCGGAAATAGAGATGTATCATATATTGATATCGGGNTATTACGGCTTCAACAACATNGGGGACGAGTCCATCCTCCGCACGGTCATCGACAACCTGCGGGAGAAGCTGCCCGNTGTGGAGATCACCGTTCTCTCCCAGTCCCCCGCCCAGACCGCGGAGAAGTACGGCGTCAGGGCCGCGCGGCGGATGAATCCNTGGGATATCCTCCGCTCCATCTGGCGCTGCGACATGCTCCTCTCCGGCGGCGGCAGCTTATTGCAGGACGCNACCTCCAGCCGCAGTATTCTNTATTATCTGTTNATTCTCCGNCTGGCNCAGNTNCTGGGNAAAAGGACCTTTATCTACAGCCAGGGCATCGGNCCGGTCTTTTCCCGCCGGAANCGGCGGTATACNGCCTGTGTGCTCAGACGGGCCGACGGCATCGTGGTCCGGGATGAGAAGAGCCGGGGCATTCTGCTGGAACTGGGGGTGCCGGACAGGCTGATCCATGTCACCGCCGANCCGGTGATCCGGGTGAAAAAGCCGGGNCCGGAGCTGGGCCTGCAAATCCTGAAGGAGGAGGGCTGNCCCCGGCGGGAGGGCCGCCTNACCGTGGGCTGGGCCGTCAAGTCCCGGAAGCCAAACAANNCGTTTCTNCAGGANGTAGAGAAGAGCATCCTCTGGCTCCGGGAGGAGTACGGCGCGGANTCGGTGCTGATCCCCTTTTTCCACGACGAGGACGTGGGCATCTGNGAGGCGGTGGCGGNAAANCTGGACGGNCNGGCCGGCTGNCTGAGAAAAAAGCACCTGTCGGAGGAGACGCTGTCCATCATCGGCTGCATGGACGTGCTGGTGGGNGTGCGGCTGCACTCGCTGATCTATGCCGCCGTCATGGGGGTGCCCATGCTTGGGGTCAGCTACGACCCCAAGGTGGAGTCCTTCCTCTCCTCCATCGACCAGCCCACCCATTTTACGGTGGAGGATTTTACCCTGGAGAAATTCCAGACGGCCTTCCGGNACGCCATGGAGCGGCGGGAGGAGATCCGGGAGACCACCNNGCAGTGTCTGGAGCGGCTTATTTTGAAANTGGACCAGAATGAGGAATTGATTCGAGAAATCATGGAGCGAGCAAAGTGAAAGAAAACAAAACCATTCATGTCATCGGCACCGTGACGATGATCACCCTGTTTGCCAAGCTGCTGGGCATTGTCCGGGAGTCNNTGCAGGCCAGGGCCTTCGGCACCCAGATCGCGGCGGACCTCTACACCACCGCCAACAACANNACCGTCTATCTCTTCACCACGGCGGCCTACGCCCTGTGCATCGCCGCCGTGCCCATCCTCACCCCCCGGCTCCGCCGGNACCGGAAGGAGGGCTATGACGCCGCCAGCAACCTCATTACNATCTCCGTGCTGCTCAGCGCCGTCGTGGCGGCGGTGTGGATCGGGGCNACCTTTGTCCCCGCCCTGGCGGATTCCCTGTGGGAGGGCGGCGGGCAGGAGTCGGCCCAGCTGGCCGGGTATATGCGCGTCATGATCCTCACCCTGCCGGTGATCGTGCTGACCTACCTGCTGGTGGCGCTGTTCCAGTCCCTGGAGCACTTCGTTTTGCAGGGCAGCATGTCCATCCCCTACAATCTGGCGCTGATCGCTTTTCTGGCTGTTTTTGCCGGGGGCTTTGGAGTAGGGGGATATGTGGCGGCGGTGGCGGCGGCGTGGCTGCTGCAGCTGGGCATGACCGTGCCGTACTCCCTCAAGGAGCATTACCGTTACCGCCCCGTTTTGAATTTCCGGGCGGACTATGTGAAGACCTTCGTGAAAACCGCCGTGGTAACGGTGCTGACCACGTCCATTTTCCTCTTCTGCTATTTGCAGGATTCCGCCATGACGGCCCAGCTCGCCGGCAGTCCGGTCAGCGCCTTCTACTACGCGGATAAGCTGTTTACGCCCCTGACCACTACGCTGGTCTACTCCATCAGCACGGTGCTCTTCCCCCAGTTCAGCGAGAGGTTCACCCAGCAGGACCGCTCCGGCTATCTCCGGTATGTCTGGAACATGCTGCGGGGGACGCTGCTGCTGATTTTGCCCATGTCCGTGGTGCTGGCGGCTTTCGGCACGCCCATCGTCAAGGTGCTGTTCGAGGGCGGCAGCTTTGACGCCGCCTCCACCGCCGCCACCGGGAGCATCTTCACCATTTACGCCCTGTCCATGGCGGGGTTCTGCGCCCTGGACCTGCTGAGCAAGGCGTACTACACCATGGAGCAGACCCTCACGCCCCTGCTGGTCAACGCTGGCGTCCTGCTGTGCAACTGGGGGCTCAACCGGGCGCTTGGTCCCCGCTGGGGCGGGGCCGGGCTGGCCGCGGCCACGGCGGCCTCCATCACCCTGGGCGGCGCGGTCATGGCCGCGCTGCTGCTGCGGGGGACCTCCGGCGTCAGGACGGCGCCGCTGCTGAAAAGCATCGCGGCGGCGCTGCTTACCGGCGGCGGGCTGTGGCTGCTCACGGGGCTGGTCCTCAGCGGCATGGAGGGCAAGATCATGCTGGTTGCCAAGTGCGTGGGCATGGGCGCGGCGGCGGCGGCGGTTTACGCCGCGCTGCTGCTGATCACCCGGCAGGAGGATTTCCGGGAGCTGCTTGGGAGATACGGGAAGCCGAAAACGTGATAACGTGATAAGAGGAAGGACCGGTCTGAAAAACCGGTCCTTCCTCTTATCATGTTGACGTATGTACATGAAGGCTCCCCGGCGGCCGGTCAACGGCCGCCGTTATAATGCCTCCGATCATACCCGCTATTCAAACGCCCCTTCAATACAGCCCATTTGCAGGATGTGATTCTCCGCCGCCTTCAAAAAGGCCTTTTTTCTGGCCCGGGGCTTCAGGTCAAGCCTGCAGTCCAGGGCGTACACCGTGAACCGGTAGAAATGGGTGTCCCGCCTGGGCGGCTTGGGCCCCGCGTAGCGGTGCCGCCCGTAGGCGACGCCCTGCCGGGCGTTCCCCAGCGAGGGCACCGTCTTTCCGGCGGGGATGCCGCTCTTGATGCGCTGGGCGGCCGGGATGTTCCAGATGACCCAGTGGGTGAAGTTGCGGATGGGGTGGGTCAGATCCTCCAGGGTGATGGCCAGCGTCCTGGCGTTGGGCGACAGGTTCCAGATCAGAAACTCCGGGGACAGGTCCTGCCCCCGGCCGGTATGGCTGATGGGAATGATCCCGCCGTTATCGATGCCGACGCAGTCAAAATCCAAAATCGTATTATCCATGCTTCCCCTCCCTCGATTACTGTCCGGCTCCCTCCGCGCAGATTCCGCAAATTGGGTCCGTCACATACTATAGCGAAATCCGGGCGTTCCGTCAAGGGCGGGGGGCGAAGTTTCAGGAAATTCCAAGAAAAATATATAGTCGGCACACTTGAGAGACGGTAAAAAGGAGGCGGGGGAAAATGAGGCGCGGCGGGGCGGAGGACGCGGGCGGGCTGGCGGTTTACCTGGCGGTTTACCTGGCGGTTTCTTTATTGGTCATCATCCGGAGGACGAACAGCGCGCCGATGATCAGCAGCGTACCCAGCGCCAGACAGACTGCCGCGTTCTGGATGAACCCGGCGAAGAGGAAGCACACAAAGCTCACCGCCGCCACGGTGATGGCGTAGGGCAGCTGGGTGGCTACGTGGTTGACGTGGTCGCACTGGGCCCCGGCGGAGGCCATGATGGTGGTGTCGCTGATGGGGGAGCAGTGGTCGCCGCAGACCGCCCCCGCAAGGCACGCGGAGATGCCGATGGTCAGCAGGGCGCTGCCCGGCTCAAAGACAGGCAGCACAATGGGGATCAGGATGCCGAAGGTGCCCCAGCTGGTGCCGGAGGCAAAGGCCAGCAGGCAGGCCACAACAAAGATCACCGCGGGCAGCAGGCTGTAAAGGCCCCTGGAAGCGCCCTCCATGGCGGCGCCCACGAACACGTCCGCGCCCAGCAGGTTGGTCATGTTCTTCAGACTCACGGCCAGGGTCAGGATGGTGATGGGGGGCACCATGGCGATAAAGCCCTTGGGCACGCAGGCCATGGCCTCCCTGAAGGTCAGCACCCGCCGGGCCACCACGTAGATCACAATGAGCGCCAGGGCCACGATGCCGCCCCAGGGCAGGCCGATGAAAGCGTCGGTGTTGCCGAACGCGCCGATGAAGTCTCCCGCGTTCTCCGTGCCGCCCCACGCGTCCACGCCGAAGAAGCCGCCCACGTAGATCATGCCCACGGTGCACAGGACAAACAGGATCACCACCGGGATCACCAGGTCCATGACGCGGCCCCTGCCGCTGCCCTCCCCGGCGCCGCTGCCGGGGAGCGCGCCCAGGTCGCCCTTCCGCTGGGCGTTCATCTCCTGGAGCTTCATGGGGCCGTAGTCGAACTTCATCACCGTCAGAGCGATGATGAACACAAAGGTCAGCAGGGAGTAGAAGTTGTAGGGAATGGCCTGGATAAACAGCTGGATGCCGCTGACGCCGGTATTCAGGTCGTCCGCCACGCCGGAGACGGCGGCGGCCCAGGAGGACACCGGCGCGATCATGCACACCGGGGCGGCGGTGGCGTCGATGAGGTAGGCCAGCTTCTGCCGGGAGATTTTGTGGCCGTCGGTGACGGGGCGCATGACGGAGCCCACGGTGAGGCAGTTGAAGTAGTCGTCAATGAAGATCAGCACGCCCAGCGCGAAGGTGGCCAGCATGGCCCCTGCCCGGGTCCTGATGTTCTTCTCCGCCCAGCGGCCGAAGGCGGCGGAGCCGCCGGAGGCGTTGACCAGGGCCACGATGACGCCCAGCAGCACCAGGAACAGGAAAATACCGGCGTTGCCCTCGATGGCGGAGACAAGACCATCGTTGATTATTGTGTCCAGCGTTGCCACGGGGGCAAAATCACATTGGAACAGCGCGCCTACCAGTATGCCGATGAACAGGGAGGAGTAGGCTTCTTTGGTAATGAGGGCCAGGACGATGGCCACAATGGGGGGCACCAGGGCCCAGAAGGTGGCGTACATACCGGAGACGGCGGCCTCGCCGCCGGAGGCGGAGGCGGTGACCGCCAGCGCCATGCCCGTGACCGCCGCCAGTACGGCGGCCAGCGCTCTGCGCGTTCTTGTGGTTGACATGTGTGTTTCCTCCTGAAAATAAAAAATCAGCCATGACTCCATCATGACTGAACACACGCGCAACCCGCATGCCGGCGTCATGACAGCTCTCCACGTTTCCGTGACAGTCCGGCGGATGTTCTCCGACGGACCAGCCGGTCAACTGCCAGACAGCGGTTGACTGCTTCGGCGGCGTTCCCTTTCCCTCCCTACGTTGTCTGACGTTGTGTCAGGGAGGTACTGATGGCGGCCGCGCCTCTATCATAACCGTATTTTCAGGCTTTATCGCCTGATTGGTGCTTATTATAGCCCGGTTTTGCCGTTTGTCAAGGCGAAAAGACGAATTTTGTAGGAAATGGGCAAAATTTATAGTACAGGCGGGGTCCCGTCGTAAAAAATCACGGAATCCCGCCCGGATGCCGGTTTATACTAATTCTTTATAAAACGATGTAATCGTTTTATGGGGCCGCAGCCAGCGGCCCGGCGGCGCAGCCGCCAAGAATGTTGTCAATACTGTTCTTCCCGCCGAAGGCGGGGCGGCGTGTCGCGCCGCCATAAAAAGATTTTTAAATCTTTTTATCAAGAAACAGTATTACAGCAGAAACCTGTGTATGACCTCCGCGATCCCGTCGTGGTTGTTGTCATTTTGGGTGACGTAGTCCGCCGCCTCCTTTGCCGCGGGGATGGCGTTGGCCATGGCCACGCCCACTCCGGCGGCGCGGATCATGGAGACGTCGTTGCTCTCGTCCCCGGCGGCGACGGCGTTTTGAACGTCGATCCCCAGCTGCCGGCACAGCGCCTGCACGGCGGAGCCCTTGTTGACGCCCACGGGTACCACCTCCAGGAAATACCGGCTGGAGAAGAAGCAGTCCAGCCGCCCCGAAAGCTCGGCCTTGAGCCAGCGCTCCATGTCCTCCAGGGCCTCCCGGTCCTGATAATCGATGAGCAGCGCCTTTACCGGCGGCTGGGACAGGTCCCGGCGCACGTTTTCGATCCGCCGCCAGTCCAGTCCGATGGCGGCGCAGTACCGCCGGGCGTTGGCCTCATCGCAGCGGGGCTCGATGACCACGTCCTCCCGGTCGTAGGTCTGGATATATACGTTCCGCCGGGCCGCTTCGTCATAGACCCGGTATAGAACCTCCGGCTCCAGGGCCTCCCGGTGGATGAGCCGCCCGCGGGAGCAGTCGTAGACCGTGCCGCCGTTGTAGGCGATCACATAGCAGCCCTCGCCCGCCAGCCCCAGCCGCTCCGCCTGGGCCAGGGAGCTTTTGGTGGGCCTGCCGGAGGTCACCACGATCCGGTGGCCCCGGGCCAGGGCCTGGCCGATGGCCTGCCGGCTGCCGGGGGTGATCTCCTTCTGATCGTTGAGCAGCGTGCCGTCCAGATCCAGAAACAGGATTTTTTGCTCCATGCCGGTTCCTCCCCTAAAATATAGTCAGCGTTCCCGCCGCGCCGTCCACCCGGGCTATGCGCCCGTGGTATTCCGCGTGCAGGCCGTCCCCCAGAGCGCATATGGCCGGGATGCCCAGCATCTTGGCCAGCAGGGCGGCGTGGCTGTTCCGGGAACCCCGCCGGGTGACCACGGCCAGCACCTGCTCCCGGTCCAGCTCCACAAATTCCGAGAGATTCAGGTCGTCGGCGGCCAGGATCGCGGGTCCCTCCGGGTCCGCGCCGCCGTGGCCCACGCCCGCCAGACTGCGGAGCAGCCGCCACGTCACGTCCAGCACGTCCGCGCCCCGTTCCCGCATGTAAGGGTCCTCCATGACCTCGAAGAGGGCGGAAAAAGCCTTTCCCGTCTGGTGCACCGCGTACTCCGCGCAGCACTGCTCCCCGTGGAGCAGTTCCACGATATGTCTTACATAGTCCTCGTCATCCAGCAGCATGGCGTGGATGGCAAATACCTGGGCGGCTTCGCTGCCCACCTCCCGGCGGCAGCGCGCAGCCAGAGCCTCCAGCTGCGCCTTGGCTTTGGCCTGGGCGTCGGCCAGACGGGCTTTCTCCCACTCCGGGTCCGCGCCGGTACTCTTGGCGGCGGCGGCCCCTACGCGGTGATAGCAGTGCAGACGGCCCTGCGCCGTACCGGCGCAGATGCCCTTGCCCAGCAGCGTAATCACAGGTGATCCCCCTTTTCCTGGAGACAGGTCCAAAGTGTTATTCTTCCTGTGTTAAAACACAGGAAGAATAACGTTTGATTGAAGCCGTTTTGCTCGCCGCTGTAAACAGCGGCAACCGCAAAACATGGCACATATTACTTCCGAATTTTAGATTCGGAAGCAATATGTGTATTGTAGCAGAGTTTGTCCCGGCTTTCAACTGTAATTTCTGTTCAGACGCCCGGAACCGGGCCGGATGGCGGCGAAAAATCATGCAATAATTTCCGGAAACTATTGCAAAATCGTCAAAAATAATTTATACTTGCCTATAAGAACATCCAAAACGGGGACAGTCCCCGAGCAGTTCAACTTTTTATAAGGAGGATCTTCCATGACGCCTGAAGAAAAAAGATCCCTGCAGCTGACCGCCGTCAGTGTGCGGGAGGGCATCCTGACCAGTACCCACGGCGCGAAGGCCGGCCACCCCGGCGGCAGCCTCTCCGCCGCCGATATGTTCACCTATCTCTATTTTAAAGAGATGCGTATCGATCCCAGGAATCCCCGCTGGGAGGACCGGGACCGTTTCGTCCTGTCCAAGGGCCACACCGCGCCGGGCCTCTATTCCGCGCTGGCGCATCGGGGCTACTTCCCGGTGGAGGACCTGCCCACCCTGCGGCACATTGACTCCTATCTCCAGGGCCACCCCAATATGAACACCGTTCCCGGCGTGGACATGTCCACCGGCTCCCTGGGTCAGGGACTCTCCGCCGCCGCCGGTATGGCCAAGGGCGCCAAGCACCTGGGCAAGGACATCAACGCCTACTCCCTGCTGGGCGACGGCGAGCTGGCCGAGGGCCAGATCTGGGAGGCAACAATGTTTGCCGCCCACTATAAGCTGGACAACCTGTGCATCATCGCCGATATCAACGGCTTGCAGATCGACGGACGCACCAGGGACGTTATGAACACCGAGCCGGTAGACGAGAAATTCGCCGCCTTCGGCTGCGACGTGGTGAAGATCGACGGACACGACTTCGAGCAGATCGAGGCCGCCTTCGCCAGGTTCCACGCCAATAAGGGCAGCGGCAGGCCCACCTGCATCCTCATGAAGACCACCAAGGGCAAGGGCGTGTCCTATATGGAGGACAACGCCGGGTGGCACGGCAAGGCCCCCAACGATGAAGAGTACGCCAAGGGCATGGAGGAGCTCTCCGAGGCCCGCAAGGCACTGGAGGTGTAAGTATGGCTGATGTGAAGAAAGTCGCTACCCGCGACAGCTACGGTAACGCGCTGAAAGAGCTGGGCGCGGTTGCCGAGAACCTGGTGGTGCTGGACGCCGACCTGGCGGGCGCTACCAAGACCGGTACGTTCCAGAAGGCCTACCCTGACCGCCACTTCGACTGCGGCATCGCCGAGGCCAACATGATCAACGTGGCCGCGGGCCTGTCCACCATGGGGCTGGTGCCCTTCGCCGCCACCTTCGCCATGTTCGCCGCCGGACGCGCCTATGAGCAGGTCCGCAATACCATCGGCTACCCCCATCTGAACGTGAAGATCGGCGCGACCCACGGCGGCATCTCCGTGGGCGAGGACGGCGCGTCCCACCAGTGCTGCGAGGACTTCGCCCTGATGCGGACCATCCCCGGCATGACCGTCATGTGCCCCGCCGACGACGTGGAGGCACGGCAGATGGTCAAGGCCGCCTACGAGATGGAGGGTCCCGTCTATATGCGCTTCGGCCGCGCCGCCACGCCCGTGTTCCACGGCGAGGATTTCAAGTTTGAGATCGGCAAGGGCGAGGTTTTGCAGGACGGCGCCGACGTGGCCATCATTGCCACCGGCATCATGGTCCCCGAGGCCATCGAGGCGGGGAAGGCCCTGGCTGAGGCAGGCATCTCCGCCCGGATCATCAACATGGCGACCATCAAGCCCCTGGACGGCGAGCTGGTGCTGAAGGCCGCCAGGGAATGCGGGAAAATCGTCACCGTGGAGGAGCACAGTGTCATCGGCGGACTGGGCGAGGCGGTCTGCGCCCTGGTGAGCGAGAACTGCCCGGTGCCGGTGAAGCGGATCGGCGTCAACGACGAGTTCGGCCACTCCGGCCCCGCCGCCGCGCTGCTGGAGCAGTTCGGCCTGTGCGCGAAGAATATCGTGGAGCAGACCAAGAAGCTGCTGGGCAAATAAAATAGCAAAAACCTCCGAAGCCGGGGCTTCGGAGGTTTTTCGCGCTACAGCAGCCAGATCAGAAGTCCCGCCAGCGCGGCGGCCGCCGCGGCCAGCCAGCACCAGAAGGGGATACGCTGTAAGAGGGGCGGCTTGACAGCCGGGGGGGCGGCGCAGCTGCGGGCGATGCGGCAGGCCTCGCCCAGGACCTGCTGGGAGGTGACGCCCTCCTGGGAGAAAGCATCGTTTCTGACGATAAAAATGGCCTGCTCAAAAAGTTTCGGGTCGGGAGAGTCAACGACAATTACGCGGCGGGAAGTACCTTTCACCATGGGGCGCACTCCTCTCTTTTCCTTTATTATGGAATATTTCCATTGTTTCCCGGCAGAGAGAAATTATACAGCTTTTGAGGGGGGCGGGCGGCAATCTATCGATTTTCCGCCCCGGGAGATCCGGCGTATATGACGGTAGGGGCTGGGATTACATCCTGAAACAGACGCAGGGCAGGGGAAATGGCACCGGAAGTTTGGTTTAGACCGGACGGACTACAGGATAAGCGCAAAAAATAAATTCCCCCGTAATTGAGCGTCACCCCACGGGGGTGACGCCCTAAGGGATTCTCAAACCGTAGGTTTGAGCGCGCTTTTGCCTACTTTTGCCGCGTAGCAAAAGTAGGCGCGGGGTCCGGGGGCGCGTAGCTCCCGGGCTATCGAATAGAAATTACTCCCTGCCGCGCGAGGCGCGGCAGCAGAATTTACAAAAATCACAGAAAAATTTTATGAAAAAAAGAGAAATTCCCCTTGACAATTCCCAACTGGTAATGTATACTAAAAAAGCTTGTGCGGGGTCTGCCATGCAATGGCAGAAAAATCCCCGCCGGGTACTGCGATGATGCGGGAGATTGCGGCGAGAGCCGGTAACTTCCGCGGAGTATGTCCGATAATCGGGCGGCTGAGAAGGTCCTTTCCGCAGCGTCGATCGCTGCGCCATGGACATGTACCGGCCTTTTGTGCCGGTATTTTCTATGAGCCGGAATGATACGCATGGGTAAGTGGAAAGAAAATTCTCGCCGTACAGAGTAAGGAAACTACCCAATAACTACTTTGTACAGACACATGGAGGAACAAAACAATGGCAAAAGAAACGATCCGCATTCGCCTGAAGGCCTATGACCACCAGGTCATCGATCAGTCCGCTTTCAAGATCGTCGAGACCGCCAAGCGCACCGGCGCTTCCGTCTCCGGTCCCATCCCCCTGCCCACCAAGAAGGAGGTCGTCACCATCCTTCGCGCCGTTCACAAGTATAAGGACAGCCGTGAGCAGTTCGAGCGCCGCACCCACAAGCGCCTGATCGACATCACCAACTCCACCCCCAAGACCGTGGAGGCCCTGATGAGTCTGGAGCTGCCCGCCGGCGTTGAGATCGAGATCAAGCTGTAAGAGATACAGCGAAACTTCCCCGCGGCAGCGTGCCGCCTGATTTTTGCCACCCATCAGTCCGCCGGCTTGCGTGAGGCGGACGGGGTCATGTCGCCGCAGCCATGGGAGCCAATGCCCATCCAACTGCGCCGACCAATAACCTTATCATAAAGGAGAATCACAATGGAGAAAGCGATCATCGGTAAGAAGGTCGGCATGAGCCAGATCTTCGACGCCGACGGCAAGGTGATCCCGGTTACCGTTATCGAAGCCGGTCCCTGTGTCGTGGTGCAGAAAAAGACCGCCGAGAAGGACGGCTACGAGGCTGTGCAGCTGGGCTACGAGGACGTCCCCGAGCGCAAGCTGACCAAGCCCGAGAAGGGCCACCTGGACAAGGCCGGCGTGTCCCCCAAGAAGCACCTGAAGGAATTCAAGCTCAAGAAGGCCGCTGAGATGAACGTCGGCGACGTCGTCAAGGCCGACACCTTCGCCGAGGGCGACCACGTGGACGTCACCGGCATCAGCAAGGGCCACGGTTACGCCGGCGTTGTCAAGCGCCACGGCGCCCACACCCTGAAGGCCACCCACGGCACCGGCCCCGTCGCCCGCCATGCGGGTTCCATGGGCTCCGGCACCGATCCCAGCCGCATCTTCAAGGGCAAGATCGGCGCGGGCCACATGGGCGTGGATCAGGTCACCATCATGAACCTGGACGTTGTCAAGGTCGATCCCGAACTGAACATGATCGTCGTGCGCGGCGCGATCCCCGGCCCCAAGGGCGGCCTGGTCACCGTTCGCTCCACCGCCAAGACCATCATCGAGAAGAAGGGCGACGCCGGCATCAGCGCCAACCCGCAGAAGGCTTCCGCGCGTGTCAATCCGCAGAAGGCCTCCGCAAGACGTTAAGGGAAGGGAGAGTGCTGAGAAATGGTAAAAGTTTTGAATATGGCCGGCAGCCAGGTCGGCGAGGTGGAGCTGAACGCATCCATCTTCGGCATCGAGCCCAATATGCACGTTGTGCATGAAGTGGTCAAGAACCATCTGGCCAACTGCCGTCAGGGCACCCAGAGCGCCCTCACCCGCGCCGAGGTTTCCGGCGGCGGCAAGAAGCCCTGGCGCCAGAAGGGCACCGGTCACGCCCGCCAGGGCAGCACCCGTGCTCCCCAGTGGACCCACGGCGGCATCGTCTTCGCCCCCAAGCCCCGCAGCTACAGCTACGTGGTCAATAAGAAGGTCAAGCGTCTGGCTCTCAAGAGCGTCCTCTCCGCCAAGGCGGCCGAGGAGAAGATCATCGTGGTGGATTCCATCAAGATGGACGAGATCAAGACCAAGGCCTTCAAGGGCTTCCTGGATGCCGTGAAGTGCGACGGCAAGGCCGTCGTCATCACCCCCGAGGTCAACCCCACCGTGGTCAAGAGCGCCCGGAACATTCCCGGCGTGGTGACCACCACCGCCAGGATGCTCAGCGTTTACGATCTGGTCAACGCCAAGTATCTTGTGGTCGATCAGGCTGCCCTCGCCACTATCGAGGAGGTGTACGCATAATGATCTCTTATGATGTCATCATTCGTCCCGTCATCAGCGAGCGGTCCATGGCCGCCGTCGCCGATAAGAAATACGTGTTCGAGGTCGCTCCCACCGCCGGCAAGATCGAGATCAAGAAGGCCGTCGAAGAGGTCTTCGGCGTCAAGGTCGCCAAGGTCAACACCATGATCGTCCCCGGCAAGGCCAAGCGCATGGGCGCGGGCCGTCCGGGCCGCACCAAGGACTGGAAAAAGGCCATCGTCCAGCTGACCGAAGACTCCAAGACCATCGAGCTCTTCGAGGGTATGGTGTAAGGAGGAAGTGAAACATGTCTATTAAAACATTCAAGCCGACCACCCCGTCCCGCCGGCATATGACCGTATCCGGCTTCGACGGCGTCGATAAGAAGGCCAAGCCCGAGCCCAGCCTTACCGAGGTCCTCAAGAAGAACGCCGGCCGCAACAGCTATGGCCGCATCACCGTCCGCCACCGCGGCGGCGGCAACAAGCGCAAGTACCGCATCATCGACTTCAAGCGGGACAAGATGGACATGACCGCCGCCGTCCTGCGCATCGAGTACGATCCCAACCGCAGCGCCAACATCGCGCTGGTGGAGTACGAGGACGGCGAGCGCCGCTACATCCTGGCCCCCGTGGGCCTGGCTGCCGGCGACAAGGTCATCTCCTCCGCCGCCGCCGACATCAAGCCCGGCAACGCGCTGCCCCTGGCCAACATCCCCGTCGGTACCGTCATCCACAACATCGAGATGCACCCCGGCAAGGGCGGCCAGCTGGTCCGCTCCGCCGGCACCAGCGCCCAGCTGATGGCCAAGGAGGGCCAGGATGCCCAGATCCGTATGCCCTCCGGCGAGGTCCGCATCGTGCGTCTGAACTGCATGGCCACCATCGGCCAGGTGGGCAACATCGATCACGAGAACATCCAGATCGGTAAGGCCGGCCGCAAGCGCAACATGGGCTGGCGTCCCACCGTCCGCGGCTCCGTCATGAACCCCTGCGACCACCCCCACGGCGGCGGCGAGGGCAAGAGCCCCGTGGGCCGTCCCGGCCCCGTGACCCCCTGGGGCAAGCCCGCTCTGGGTTACAAGACCCGCAAGACCAAGAACCCGACCGACAAGTTCATTGTCAAGCGTCGGAACGTGAAGTAAGGAGGCAAGGAAACATGAGCAGATCTGTCAAGAAAGGCCCCTTCGTTGCTCCCGAGCTTCTCAAGCGGGTCGAGGAAATGAACAGCACCGGTAAGAAGACCGTTCTGAAGACCTGGAGCCGCAGCTCCACCATCTACCCCGCCTTCGTGGGCCACACCATCGCCGTCCACGACGGCCGCAAGCACGTGCCCGTGTATGTCCAGGAGGATATGGTCGGCCACAAGCTGGGTGAGTTCGCGCCCACCCGCACCTTCCGCGGCCACGCCAAGGGCAAGTAATTGAAGGAGGATGCAGAATAAAATGGAAGCAAAAGCTTATTTGAAATATCTCCGCATCTCTCCCCGCAAGGTGCAGATCGTCGCCGATCTCATCCGCGGCAAGGATGTGGGCACCGCCATGGCCATCCTCATGCAGACCCCCAAGGCTGCCTCTGAGCCCATGATCAAGCTCCTCAAGAGCGCCGTGGCCAATGCCGAGAACAACAACAACATGGACGTCGAGAAGCTGTATGTATCCCAGGTGTTCGCCACCCCCGGCCCCATCCTCAAGAGAGTGATGCCCCGGGCCCAGGGCCGCGCCTACCGGATCAATAAGCGGACCAGTCACGTGACCCTGGCGGTCGCTGAGAAAGAGTAAGGAGGGAGTCAAAGTTTATGGGACAGAAAGTTAATCCCCACGGCATGCGCGTGGGCGTCATCAAGGACTGGGATTCCCGTTGGTATGCCAGCAGTGAGAAGGTGGGCGATCTGCTTGTCGAGGACAAGAAGATCCGCGACTACCTGAAGAAGAAGCTCTTCAATGCCCAGGTGCCCAAGATCGAGATCGAGCGCAGCAACGGCGGCGTCACCGTCTTCCTGCACTGCGCCCGTCCCGGCATGGTCATCGGCAAGGAGGGCAAGGACATCGAGGCCACCCGCCTCGAGGTGGAGAAGCTCATCGGCAAGCCCACCAAGCTCAACATCGTTGAGGTCCGCAGCCCTGATATGAACGCTCAGCTGGTCGCTGAGAACATCGCCCAGCAGCTGGAGAAGCGCATCTCCCATCGCCGGGCCATGAAGAACGCCATGGGCCGCGCCATGCGCGCCGGCGCCAAGGGCATCAAGTGCTGCTGCTCCGGACGTCTGGGCGGCCGCGAGATCGCCGGCGTGGAGCACTACCACGAGGGCACCAT